>CAVKQP010000272.1:0-2531 GCA_963658165.1 Clostridium sp. CAG:302
CTCCTATAGTGGGTCGGTCTTCAAGGGTAATCCTTGGAAAGTGGTGGCTAAAGATGCCAAGTTCTATTTCAATGATTCTTCTTGTCCATTGCCTACTATGTACTCCGACATCTGTCAGTATAAGAACGAGAACCGATTCCGTATTAACAACTTCATGGGGTCGCACACCGATTTGGAATTCTCGCTCACAAGTGGTTTCGATGCAACAGACATCAACAAATGTGAAGGACATTTTGCATGGAACACGGATCAAGTGTATAACTATAATGGCTATGACTATATCTTTGCTACCGATAGCAACGGAGAATATTCCTATTCGTGGAAGATTGATGGTTGCGACGTTGGTATCAAGCAGTTTGCGGGATATATGGGCGCATTTAGCTACATTGTATTCAATAAACAAGATAATGAGAAGAGCAATAGAAACTATCTGTACTTCTATGGCTTCTGTGACCTTGACAATGGAAATGCTATCAATGCTTATTTCTATGGCGTTTGGTAAACGTCGCACAACGCAAAGCACAAAATAATATGTTTAACAATTAAAGGTATTTAGCTTATGAAAAGATTTACATTCATTTTCATGGCAGCACTCTGCTGCCTTATGAGTCATGCAGCAGTAAGTTCCGTAGATGATTTGGTTGGTGTTTACTCCGTCACGGCTACGGGTACTGAGTCAGTCACCGATTACAATTCTTCTACAGACATGTCAACGAAATCATATTATGTAGAAGTTGATAAGAACAACGATGGTACTGTGACCATTACTAATTTGCTTAACTTCGGTTCTTCCTTGATTGGTACCGTCGATCTTAACGAAAAGACAATTACCATTGCCCCAGGAACTGTGTCATGGTCAACATTTGCCTCTTCAACGACATCTGACGGCTCAGGTAATGTGGTGGCTAAATTTACTGAGGAAGGTGAGATTGAAGTGTCTAATTTTGCTGCATGGTATCGCGGAAAAAACTATATCTCTTCGGGCGCCGAACTGAAGCTGACAAAGTCTGATATCACTAAGGAATGGATTGTGGACGGCACAATTAAATATATGCATGCTACTAATGATGATTGGACGGAATATGAATATTACCACACCGGTAGCACGACGCTTACCAAGTATTCAGGGTGCAAAGATTATGACTACATACTGAAGTGCGATAATGCAGATGCTACACCTAATGTCATCAAGTTCAAGGTGAATGATGGTAACATTAGCATTGTAAATGGAACATATGTATATACCAATGGTGCTTATTTCTACTATATTTACCCTGACAATTATTGCGTATGGTTGGGCACACCAGATGGTTATGCTACATTCTCTGGCGACAAGGATGGTGGCGAGATATATATTTATTGTTGTGATTATAATACTAGCTTGACTGTTATTCACAAAGGCTACTTGGGATTCTTTTGGGGTACTTACAGCGGAATCGCTTCTCCTACCGCTGCCAATACAGACAAGGACGCTCCCGTTTACGACCTCACAGGTCGCAAGGTTAGCAATCCTGCAGGTGGCATCTACATCAAGAATGGCAAGAAATTCGTGGTGAAATAGAGATGTCCACGAAGGTATGGATTAATTATGTGATATGAAAAAGACATTCACAGCATTTATATTCCTGCTTCTTTTGACAGTCGGCACGTTCGCACAAGAGCGTGTGGAAACTGCAAAAGAAGCAGGTTCTTTTTGTGGCGCACCCAACCGCAAGTCGCCCATCCCCGAAGGATGCAAACCCGAGGTGCCGCATTTCATCCACTCCTTGTGGAACCAAGACAGTCCCTATAACGACCAAACACCGACAGACTCCGCTGGCACACATTGCGCCACTGGCTGTGTGGCAACGTCGCTGGCGCAGATCATGAACTACTATCGCTATCCCAAGCGACTCGCTGATGGCACCCGCCTTCATTGGAAGCGTATGCGTCCCACCTATCCTGCCGACCACAAACGGCGTGAGGGCGAGGCAGTCGCTCTGCTTATGGCGCGTTGTGGCAAGGCGGTGAAGATGAAATATGGCGTCAACGTCAGTCTCACCTATCCCAAGGAAACCGCCGACGGGGTGGTGCACGATTTTGGATATATCGTTAAAGACTATGGTTATAGAGATTATCCCAAGAGTCCCAACTATGATGAAGCCAAGTGGAAAGAGGTGATCTATCGGGAACTGAGTGCTGGTCGCCCCGTACTCTATGGCGGCACCTCCTACAAACATGGGCAAGACAAATATTTCTCTCACTCGTTCATCCTCGATGGCTATGACCGAGAAGGACGTGTACACGTCAACTATGGCTTCGGCGGTAAGGGCGATGGCTATTACGACATCGACAAGTTGCCCATGAAATACGATAACGTTGATGAAGAGTTCGACACCTACCAAACACTGGTAGTCATCCATCGTCCCGAAGACGGCCCCATCGACTACGACCTCACGCCCCTGCCATAAAAGTTTCGTTAGTAGGTGCGGCGCCCTCGCCGCATCCCCAGGGAAGATAGAAATGCTGAAGCTATTGTTGTTCCCTATGTC
>CAVKQP010000273.1:0-2513 GCA_963658165.1 Clostridium sp. CAG:302
TACGCTCAACGCCTACTGTTCCAGACATCTTGCGAACAGTGAAACGCTTCTTGTCACCATGGCCAGAGATACGGATCACTACACCACGATAGAGCTGGATACGCTCCTTGGAACCCTCGATAATTTTGTAAGCGACAGTAATGGTGTCACCAGACTTGAATGCTGGGAACTGCTTGCCGGTTGCAAATGCTTCTTCAGCAACTTTAATTAAATCCATTGTGTTTATAATTAAATTTGTTTATCGTTCTCGCGCAACATAGTGGGCAACTCTTCTTCCTACCATCGGTTACGCCGAAAAGCGGGTGCAAAGTTACTACATTTTATCCAGTCACGCAAATTTATTTTGCTTTTTCTCAATCATTTAGAGTAGCGTGTGTCACTAGCAGGAACGACATAGATTATTCACAAGGATTTAGCCATAGCGCAGAACGATATGTCCATGAATTTGTGTAACTTTGCAGAACAAGTTACACAAACAAACAGACATGACAACGAAAAAGATTATCAGGAATGGCGCTGCGGCAGCCATACTCCTCGCCACCACTTCGTGCTCCACCACACACAAGGCAGCCTACACACTGAATGGGGTGGAGAAGTCGAGAATTTTGATCGACCGACGCTATGATGCCAATCCAGACGTAGATGCCGCCAAATTTATCGCCCCTTATAAGCACCAAGTGGACAGTTTGATGGGACCCGTGATGGGGACAGCAGCAGAATCAATGTCGGCACACCGACCAGAAAGCAAACTGTCGAACTTACTCGCCGACATCCTAATGTGGAAGAGCAAGGACTATAACGAGAAACCCGACTTTGCAGTGTATAACATCGGTGGCATGAGAGCATCGCTAGTGAAAGGCAAAGTCACCTACGGAGATATACTCGAAGTGGCTCCCTTTGAAAACAAGATTTGCTTTATCACGCTGACAGGAAAGAAGGTGACTGAACTATTTGGCCAACTGGCTGTAGTAGGTGGCGAAGCTGTGAGTCACGGCGTAAACTTAGTGATCACCCACGACGGGAAGTTGCTGAGTGCACTACTCAACGGCAAAGAGATTGACCCGAATGCCAACTACCGCGTGGTAACTATAGACTATGTAGCACAAGGCAATGACAAGATGGAGGCTTTCAAGAGCGGCACCAATCTGGTCTCGCCACAGGAGCAAAGCAACAACGTGATGTTTATCATCATGGATTATTTCCGCTACATGGAAAGCCAAGGCAAGGCGGTGGATAGTCAAATAGAAGGAAGAATCGTCATTAACAAATAACGAAGAAAGCTATGTATAAAAAGATATTAGCATTATTGGTGGTGGGCACCATGATGGGCACACTGCACGCACAAGACAAGCAGTTGGTCATCTTACACACTAACGACACGCACAGTTGCATCATGCCGCTCAACCCCAACCTGGCAGACACGACAAAGGCAGATAGAGGCGGCTTCTTGAGAAGGGTGGTTATGGTCAAGGAGGAGAGAACTAAAAACCCTGAGTTATTATTGATCGACAGCGGTGATTTCTCACAAGGGTCACCTTACTATACTCTGTTCAAGGGTGACGTGGAGATTGGACTGATGAACGAAATGAAATATGACGCATCGACCATCGGAAACCATGAGTTTGACTTCGGCATAGAGAACATGGCTCGTTTGTTCAAGAAAGCCAACTTCCCGATTCTTTGTTCCAACTACGACTTCACAGGCACACCTCTTGAAGGTATCGTAAAGCCCTATACCATCGTGAAACGCAACGGATTGACCATCGGATTATTTGCTGTTGACCCTAAAATGGAAGGACTAGTCATTGCGAAGAACTGTCAAGGAATAAAATATCTTGACCCCATCATTTGTGCACAGCAGATGGTGCAGACGCTGAAAAGACTCGGATGCGACGCGATTGTGTGTATCTCACATCTAGGTTGGAACATTGGCGGCGACGATGACAACAAATTGGTAGCCAACACACGTGGTATTGACCTCGTGTTAGGCGGTCACTCCCACTCCTTACTCAAAGAGTTGGTATATGTGAAAAACCTTGATGGGAAAGACATTCCCATAGACCAAAACGGCAAGAACGCCATCTATGTAGCCAAACTGACACTCGACTTTAACAAAAAAAGTAGCGAAGAAACGCTTCGTTACTCGAAATAGAAGGTGAGGGCAATAATCTTGCTCCTCGCCTCTTTCATTGATAATGCATATGAAAGGTCGGGCTGACGAAGTTTTCCGGTATGTTTGGTATCAAGACTATTAGTCAGTCCATACATAAACTTCAGTTCGGGGCGCAATTTGAAAAAAGGCAAATAGAAGTCACACCCTATGCCTACCTCTAGAAAAGTATCGTAGCGATTAAGTTTCAGAAGGTCTGTGTCGCGCCCAGAAAGGTTGAGCATCGGATTGATGCCTGCCAGCAGATAAGGACGATGGTTGTTGAAACGAGGGGCAGAAAATATCAAGTCGAATGCCGAAGAGATATATACCGTCTTCAGTTCTTGCGTCACCTCTGTAGCAT
>CAVKQP010000274.1:0-2503 GCA_963658165.1 Clostridium sp. CAG:302
CTCGACAAGCGCAGTGCACAAGGTGCGCTCTGCGGCATGGGCAACGAATTTGTGCGCACCATCTTTGAGGCTGTGCATGAGGAAAGCGTGCGCCAGCAGATGGATATCATCAATCAATAATAGTCTAAAACATGAGAATATTGGTAATGGGCGCGGGTAAAATGGGGAGTTTCTTCCTCGATTTACTCAGCTTCGATCACGAGACAGCAGTCTTTGAGAAAGATCCTCGTCGCATGAGGTTCACCTACAACTGTCAGCGTTTCACCTCTTACGAAGAGATAGAACAGTTTAATCCTGAGCTTGTCATCAATGCGGTGACGGTGAAATACACCATTCCGGCATTTGAAGAGGTGCTTCCTCATCTGTCGAAAGACTGCATTATCAGTGACATCAGCAGCGTGAAGACGGGGCTGCATGCGTTTTATGAGAAGACCGGACACCGCTATGTGAGCACGCATCCGATGTTCGGACCCACCTTTGCCAACCTTAATCAGTTGAGCGAGGAAAACGCTATCATCATCGATGAGGGCGACTACATGGGCAAAATCTTCTTTAAAGACCTCTACCATCGGCTGGGACTCAACATCTATGAATATAGTTTCGAGGAGCACGACAAGACCGTAGCCTACTCGTTGAGTATCCCCTTCGTGAGCACATTCGTCTTTGCAGCAGTGATGAAGCACCAAGATGCACCCGGCACCACATTTAAACGCCACATGCGCATTGCTAAGGGCGTGCTCAACGAAGACGACTATCTCTTGCAGGAAATCCTGTTCAACCCCTACACACACGACCAGGTGTCGCAAATCAGGGACGAGCTAAAAGAACTGCTCGACATCATTGACAACAAGGATTCGGCTGGTATGAAGGCGTATCTCAGCAAGATTCGCAAGAATGTGAAGGACGATATTGCCTAACCATAGATATTTACAACCACAGAAAGTTATCGCTTTTCGGGAACCAAACGGTTTCCTGGCGGTAACTTTCTGCGTTTAAAGCCATCACCCATATGCATCTTTTCCTAGCTCTACTGTTTTCCCTGCTCACGTTTAACTGTGAGAATCTCTTCGACTGTCTGCACGACGAAGGGCATGACGACTATGAATACTTGGCAGAAGGAGCCAAGCATTGGACGCCACACAAGTATTGGACCAAGTTGAACAATGTGGCAAGGGTGATTGTTTCGAGCGCAGAACACAGCGGAAAGTTGCCTGACGTGGTGGCGTTGTGTGAGGTAGAGAACGATAGTGTGATGAATTCACTCACCCGCCGATCGCTATTACGCAATGTGGGCTATGACTATCTGATGACCTCATCGGCCGACCATCGTGGCATTGACGTGGCATTGCTCTATCAGCCCTCGCAATTCCGTCCCATCCATCATTACTCCCTGCGTGTGCCCTTGTTGCCTGGCATGCGCCCTACGCGTGATATTTTGTATGTGTCGGGGTGTACGCTCATGGGCGACACACTCCATGTGTTTGTGCTTCACGCGCCGAGCAGGTCGGGCGGAACGGCTCATTCTGCCCCCTATCGCATGCAGGTGGCACGTCGGCTGGTTGCCTCCACCGACTCTATTCGCAGTTTGTCGCCCAACGCCAAGATATTGGTGGCTGGCGACTTCAATGACGAATCGACAGACCCAGCCCTACTCTTTTTGGCAGAAAATGGTTTGATGGATGTGCTCCCCACGATAGAAAAAGGAGCGTTAGTGCGTGGCAGCTACCGCTACAAAGGGCGGTGGCAGACCATTGACCATATCGTAGTGAGTAGAAATCTGACAGACTCCGTGCAGGAATGTGGCATACATTCCATCCCTTATATGCTTGAGCCTGACCCCACATACGGTGGAGTCAGGCCCAAACGAACTTATCTTGGAGGCAGATATCTTGGTGGTTGCAGTGACCATCTGCCTTTGTTGCTGCAACTGAAACTATGATTTCAGTCTACTTTTCAACAATATTACCTTCTACGTAGAGGCGTGTCATCTCTATCTTACCATTGGTACGCACTGTGACCACCTTCTTGAAATGAGAAGCAAACTGCCCACGGCTGTTGTAAATAACGGTGATGGTTCCCTTCTCGCCCGGCATGACGGGCTTCTTGGAATACTGTGGAACGGTGCATCCGCAGCTGGCTACAGCCTGGTTAATAATCAAGGGAGCATCGCCCACATTGGTAAATGTGAACACGCACTTTTGCACTGGGTCTTTATCCGAGATAGTGCCGAAATCGTGTGTGAGCTTCTCAAACTTTATCTCAGCCTGCTTTTGACCTTCTTGTGCGATTGCGATGGAAATGGTGCTAAGCAACATCACCATCATCAAAATCATCTTTTTCATCTTCTTTATTGCATTTGTAATTTCGGGCAAAAGTAAATATATTTATCCGATAAGAACCTTTTTCTGCTTATACTTTGCATATATTTAACAGTTGTTTCACTGGTTTGTAACTATTCAGCTGCTCCTACAAACAGTTAGGGGTAGCTGTTAGCCTAATGGGT
>CAVKQP010000275.1:0-2479 GCA_963658165.1 Clostridium sp. CAG:302
AAGTTTATGTTCTCAGGCATTGTAGAGGAAATGGCGACCGTTGTCGGCATTCGCAAATATCAAGAAAATATAGATTTTACACTCACTTGTTCGTTTGTAGACGAGCTGAAGATAGACCAAAGTGTGGCACACAATGGGGTGTGCTTAACGGTGGTGAATATCGAAGGAAACACTTATACTGTGACCGCCATGAAGGAAACGCTCGATCGCAGCAATCTCGGCTTGCTCCATGAGGGTGACCACGTGAACGTGGAACGCTCCATGATGATGAACGGACGGTTGGATGGACATATCGTGCAAGGGCATGTGGATGAAACGGCACGATGTGTGGCAATGGAAGATGCGGATGGTAGCACTTATTTCACCTTTGAGTATGATTTTGACAAAGCCATGGCTAAGCGCGGCTATTTTACTGTGGATAAGGGAAGTGTGACCGTCAATGGTGTCTCACTCACCGTGTGCAATCCCACTGCTAGCACTTTTCAAGTGGCTATCATTCCATACACACGTGAAAATACCAATTTCTGCGATATAAAGGTAGGGTCGGTCGTGAACCTTGAGTTTGATATCTTGGGCAAGTATATAGCTCGACTGAAGGAATTGGAAGCATAATTCTCGCTAACGAAAGTGACGAGAAAAAGGGCGGAACAACTTGATGCAATTCAAGTCGTTCCGCCCTTTTGGGGCTTTATAGCATGTGTTTATTGTTTCAGAAGGAATGCCTTGAAATCGGCAAAGTCCTTGCTCATCTCTATGCTCTGCTTCTTGCCTTTCATGAAGGCTGCCAAGCGAGCGGGAATTTCCACTTCTCCTCCGATAGCTGCTTCTACGGTGTCTTTGAATTTGGCAGGATGGGCAGTTTCGCAGAACACACCTGTCTCGCCTTCGTTCAGCCCCTCTTTCAAAG
This sequence comes from Clostridium sp. CAG:302, assembly GCA_963658165.1. Lineage (GTDB taxonomy): Bacteria > Bacteroidota > Bacteroidia > Bacteroidales > Bacteroidaceae > Prevotella. Next base: position 908 of record CAVKQP010000275.1, read on the forward strand.
CCTCATAACCGCAGGCTCCATGAGGATCAAGAATGTATCCGTTGTCGGCATAGCATTCTTTCATAGCCTTGCGTATCTCTTCATCGCTGAACGTAGCACCACTGATGAACGAAGAGATGCGGCTATGGTCTCCCTTGTAGAGGTCGATGATGCGTGCGAAATTGCTCGGATCACCCACATCCATGGCGTTGGCAATGGTCTGCTTGCTAGGTTGCGGATTGTATTTGCCTGTTTTCAGATAGTTGAAGAAAATGTCGTTGGCATTGTTGGCGGCAATAAAGCGTTTGATGGGAAGTCCCATTTCGCATCCGAAGAGGGCTGCCGTAATGTTTCCGAAGTTGCCGCTTGGCACACATACGACCAGTTGGTCTGCCTTGCCCAATTTCTTCATCTGTGCGTATGCATAGAAATAATAGAATGCTTGGGGCAGGAAACGAGCCACATTGATGGAGTTGGCAGAAGTCAACTTCATGTGTTTGTTCAGTTCTTCGTCCATGAAAGCAGACTTCACGAGGGCCTGACAATCGTCAAACACACCATCCACTTCAATGGCAGTGATGTTCTGTCCAAGTGTGGTAAACTGGCTTTCCTGTATCTTGCTCACTTTTCCTTTGGGGTAGAGCACATATACATGTATGCCTTCAACGCCAAGGAAACCATTGGCTACGGCAGAACCAGTGTCACCACTCGTTGCTACAAGCACATTGACTTCTTCTTTACCCTCTTGGCGGATGAAGTATTGCAGTAATCGAGCCATAAAGCGGGCACCCACATCTTTAAAGGCGAGGGTAGGGCCATGGAATAGTTCAAGGGAATATATTTGGTCGGTCACCTTGACAGCAGGGCAGTCGAACTGTAGTGTGTCGTAGACAATGCGCTTCAAGTCGTCAGCTTCTACGTCTTCACCGAAGAATGCATCGGCTACGGTGTAGGCAATCTCTTGAAACGAAAGTTGGTCGATGTGGTCGAAAAATGCTTGCGGCAGTTTTTTGATTTGTTCGGGCATGTAAAGTCCGCGGTCTTCTGCCAATCCCTTAACCACCGCCTTGTGCAGGTCGGCAATAGGGGCTTTTTGGTTTGTTGAGTAATATTTCATGTTGGTTTCTTGCTTTTGGTGATACTTCTATTCTATAGCCATGAAGGCGTTCATAAACTCTTGCAGTTGCAGCAGTCCGTATTGACCGCTCACACAACTCACTTCATCATACTGCTGGACGCTGTCGGGCTTAATGCCAGGATACCAAATGGCAAACGGCACAGGCTCCTTCACATGGATGCGCAACTCTACTGGTGTGGGATGGTCGGGCAACACGGCGATGCAGACAGGCTCGTTCCAGGTTGCCACCTCGTCAAAGATGGGCTTGATGAGGCGTTGGTCCAGATTCTCAATCGTCTTCAGTTTCAGTTCCAAGTCGCCGTCATGTCCAGCTTCGTCGCTTGCTTCTACATGAAGATATACGAAGTCGTCTGTCTTCAAAGCGTCAATAGCAGCTTGGGCCTTACCCTCATAGTTGGTGTCGGAGAGTCCAGTTGCACCTTCAACAATGATGTTGCGGAGACCAGCATAGTGCC
>CAVKQP010000276.1:0-2475 GCA_963658165.1 Clostridium sp. CAG:302
GGAAGTTCTTCTTGGCTTGACCGCTCTTGTAGTTGCGATACTGCTCAGGATGCATAGCAAGTTCGAAGAGTTCCTCATCGTCTTGTCCGTATTCCCAACCATTCTCGTCCATCTCCTTGCGGAAATCATCGAGGGCATTGCTGAGCAAGGTATGGGCATCTACGTCGGTAAACTCGCGTCCTTGCTTCTTAGCAAGGTCTACAAGTTCTTGGTCGATTGTGCCAGGAATCTTTCCCGACTTGCCCAATATCATACCCCACATAGAATCGTCCATCATCACAAAACGCCCCTTACCCTGTTCGATGGTAAGGAGATTCATCAAGGCAATATTCTTCACATACTGTGAGAATGGGGTTACCAATGGAGGATAACCTACACGTGGCCACACGTATTCAACCTCGTTGAAGAGTTTGATGAGCAAATCGTCCATAGACAACTCTTCTTCGCCCTTCTTCTTACGCACATTGTTGATGGTCGTACGCATGCCGCCAAGGTCTGCCATCATGGATCCCATCATGCCGCCAGGAAGACCACAACCGAGCAAAAGAGAACTCATAATCTTGTTGCCGGGGTTGATAAAATATCCCAACCAGTCATCGATGAACTCCTGTGTGAGGGCGCGTGCCTTCATGTAAGCGCTCATATTAATCTCAGGAACTTCAAATCCTTCATTCTTCAGCATGCTGATAACCGAGATGATGTCTGGATGCACCTTACCCCAAGACAAAGGTTCAATAGCCGTGTCAATGATGTCGGCACCATTGTTGCATACCTCGAGAATAGAAGCCATAGACAGTCCTGGACCTGAATGACCATGGTACTGGATGATGATTTGAGGATACTTGTCCTTGATCATCTTGGTGAGCTTGCCAAGGAAAGCAGGCTGACCGATACCAGCCATATCCTTCAAACATATTTCTTCTGCGCCAGCTGCGATGAGCTGATCGGCAATGTTCATATAGTATTCAAGCGTATGAACAGGAGAATTCGTGATGCAGAGTGCACACTGCGGGGTCATACCGCCTTCTTTAGCCCATTTGATGCTCGGAATGATATTGCGAACATCGTTAAGTCCGTCGAAGATACGAGTGATGTTTGTTCCTTGTTTAGCCTTCACCTTATACATAAGGGCACGGACATCATCAGGAACTGGATACATACGCAATGCGTTCAAACCACGGTCAAGCATGTGAGTCTTGATGCCTGCCTCATTGAAAGGCTTACAGAATGCACGCACGGCATCGTTAGGATTTTCGCCTGCAAGCAAGTTCACCTGTTCGAAAGCGCCACCGTTGGTCTCCACACGGGCAAAGCATCCCATATCGATAATCACAGGAGCAATACGTTCCAACTGGTCTTTGCGTGGCTGGAATTTACCAGACGACTGCCACATATCTCGATAAACGAGACTAAATTGAATCTTCTTTTTCATTACTATTTTTAAATTCTTCCTTCCTTTAGTTATTTTAATACGCAAAATTAGGGAAAAAATATCATACTGATATCTTTCCCCTACGATTTTTTTGATATTTTATCAATAGGCTTCCTTATCTCCTACGATAGCATTCCACACTGTCTTGAAGATAATATATAGGTCAAGCCAAAAGCTCCAATGTTCGATATACCATATGTCGCCGCGCACACGACCTTCCATCTGACCGATGTCCTTGGTCTCTCCACGGAAGCCTGTCACTTGGCTCCAACCCGTAATGCCGGGCTTCACGAAATGACGAACCATATACATATTGATGAGTTTCGAATACTTCTCGGTGTGAAGCACCATATGAGGACGTGGCCCCACTACGCTCATATCACCCATCAACACATTGATAAATTGAGGTAACTCGTCTATGTTGGTCTTGCGCATGATGTTTCCCCATTTAGTCTTACGGGGGTCATCCTTAGTGGCCTGCACCTTGTCTGCATCTGCATTGACACGCATGCTACGGAACTTAAGGCAATAGAACTCCTTGTCGTTAAGCCCATTCCGCTTTTGGCGGAAGAATATCGGACCAGGCATAGTTATCTTTGTAATAATCGCCACAATGACAAAGACTATAGGAAACAACGTGCAAAGGAACGCGAGCGAAAAAACAATATCAAACGTACGCTTCACTAATCTGTTCTCCACCCGTGTGAGTGGGTCGCGAAAGAAGCTGAAATAGGGCACGTTACCCAACATATTGAAGCACATACGATGGTGCATATAGTTGGTTACATTGGGTAAGCTATAGAAATGAACAAGATTGTTCAAACAATAATGTATCAACTTCAAGATGCGTTCCTCATACATAGACGGAAGGCAACAATACAATTCATGGATGTCGCGATGCTCTTTCAAATAGGGTATCACGTCGTCTGGAGTGCCGAGATAAGGGCAATCAGAAGGGAATGCTGAGCTGGGGTGGAAATCAAAATATCCCATTGCCTCATAGCCATAGGACCTTACTGCCTTGAACTCGCGATATAAAGAAA
>CAVKQP010000277.1:0-2464 GCA_963658165.1 Clostridium sp. CAG:302
TGTGATTCCGCAGGGATTCGAACCCTGGACCCACAGCTTAGAAGGCTGTTGCTCTAATCCAACTGAGCTACGGAACCATCCGTTTTTGCGGGTGCAAAGGTACGCATAATTCTTGACACGTACAAATTTGGCACCCATTATTTTATCCTAAGTATTTCATTAGTATCTTTGCGTTGCCACTATCACGTAGTTTAGCAATACTTTTTTCACGGATTTGACGTACACGTTCACGGGTTAGATTCAACTGATCACCGATTTCTTCAAGTCCTTTCTCGTGGCATCCAATGCCGAAACACTCGCGTATGATGGTTATCTCACGTTCTTTCAGCACTTTCTTTAATACAGAGTTTAACTCCAATGCCATAGATTCGTGATCCACCTGGCGGTCGGTGCGACTATCGTCACCGCTTGGCATCACATCGAGCATACAGTTGTCTTCACCATCTTGGAATGGGGCATCGATGCTCACATGGTGTCCGTCTGCCATCAAACTTTGTCCTATCTTCTCTTCATCGAGATTGGTGGCTTCGCTCAATTCCGACACGGAAGGATGGCGCAGGTTCTCTTGCTCAAATTTGTTGATTTCGTGGTTGATCTTATTGAGCGATCCCACTTGGTTTAATGGCAAGCGCACAATGCGGCTCTGCTCTGCTATCGCCTGAAGGATGCTTTGACGTATCCACCATACTGCATAGGAAATGAACTTGAAACCACGGGTTTCATCAAACTTCTGTGCTGCCTTAATCAAGCCGATATTACCCTCGTCGATAAGGTCTGTTAGCGTCAATCCCTGATGTTGATATTGTTTGGCTACAGAAACTACAAAACGCAAATTGGCAGTCACCAGCTTATTCTTAGCCCGCTCGCCTTCCGGACCACCTTTCTTAATCTTTTGTGCTAAATCTATCTCTTCATCTATCGAGATAAGTGGAGCGCGTCCGATTTCAACAAGATATTTGTCCAACGCCTCGCTAGAACGGTTGGTGATGCTTTTTTGAATTTTTAATTGTCTCATCTTATGTACCTTATATACCTTTATATTACAGACTATCAGGCATGGAAATAAAAACTTTTGCCCAAAGTCTTGCAAAGGTATTAATATTTACCCAATGACGCAAGGAATTTTCCAAAATTTGTATTGTTAAATAAAACTAACATGTAGCTTCAAGTATAGTCAGTTATCCTTGTCGCATCTGATTGAGTAGCTCTTTCTGATGTTCTGTCAGATTGGTGGGTAATTGCACATTGTAGGTAATGATCAAGTCACCGCACGTGCCGTCACCTCTATCGTAGCCTTTGCCACGAAGGCGTACTTTGGTTCCGTTCTGCGTTTCTGGACGAACACGCAGTTTGAGTTTAGCACCCGTGTTGAGTGTAATGATGATTTCACCACCCAACAATGCCGTGTAGAGATCGATGTTTACCGTTGCGTTCATCTCACCATTATTGGTTCTCGCAGACTTTCTGCCATGCGAGCGCCCTGCCCCAAACAGTTGTTCGAAGAAGCTACTAAAGCCACCACCTTGACCATTGAAACCCGAAAAGTCGAATCCCTCAAAAGGAGATCCCCCTTGTGAGCTCCACTGATAGTTGCCGCCGCCACTGCCGAAACCTGCTCCATTGAAGGCATCGGCATTCTTCCATTGCTCTCCATATTGGTCATATTTCTTTCGCTTCTCGGGGTCGCCAATCACGTCAAACGCTTCATTTAAAGCTTGGAATTTGGCTTTAGCTTTCGGGTCATCGGGATGTAGATCGGGATGGAATTGTTTTGCACGTTTGAGGTAAGCCTTACGCACATCTTTTTGTGGGATATTTCTATCCACTCCAAGAATTTTATAATAATCGATAAATGCCATAATTTCAGTCCTCCTTTAAATGTTCGATTCACTAATACTTACAACAAAAAACATGCCAAGTTGCCTATTGTTACCAACAAACCATAGATAAAAATGTTTCTTGCCGTGTCGCCCAAAACAAGGTTCAGTCCCCTACCCTTGTCTATCATGCACATTTTGTGGTAGGTCATCCAGTGGAATATAAGGAAGGCGAGTGGCAGAAAAAGACTCAAAGGCTTATGGTAAAAAAGATGAATCGTGCCGATAGCACAAGCTGCAAGCCCCAGCCACCAGTAGAGAGCCTTGCCCACTGATGGACCCAACCGCACGATCAGCGTAATCTTGCCTGCACGACGATCGTTGTCAATGTCACGATAGTTGTTGACAACAAGCAACGTATCGACCACAAGTCCGCATGCAAGTGATGAAAAGAACACCTCCCACGAAACCGTCTGCATACTAGATGGCAATGAGAGATAGTAGGTGAGGCAGACGGGAACTATGCCGAAGAACACGAGCACTAACACATCGCCCATACCCTTATAGGACAACAGTGTAGTGTAAAGAAAGCAGAACACGACGCACAAAATGCCTATCAATATCATTTCAATGCCACCCCATAGCAC
>CAVKQP010000278.1:0-2458 GCA_963658165.1 Clostridium sp. CAG:302
GTCTTGAGGGGGCTTTGGGGTGGATTTTTCCTGGGCGGTTTTATCGCATAGTCGGTTTAATTCGTCTAATCTTTGGGCGAATTCTTCGCTTGTGACAGGTCTTCCGCGGAGTGATCGCACGATGGAAAAACTTTGGTAGTAGGGTAGGTTGCATCTGAACCAACGATGGAACGTGACCAGTTGCCCCATTCTTTGAAGTTGCTGTTCGATACGGTAAGCGTAGCGAGTAGATACAGCTGAAATGATATGTTTGCCGTCGCTGAGCTGCATGAATAGCACTTGGCGCATCTTGAGGGGTGCTGTAGTGGGGGTTCCTTGCAGATTGCGGACGCTCACAGACATATTTAAACCTTCCTTTTGGTTGATTTCACGCATCAGCGAGCGGAAGTATTTGCCATGAGAACTTGTGTCGTGGATGTTGTTGGCGAAGATGTAGTAGTGTATCATCTCGTGCACCATTGTGTTAGTAAAAGCGGCTTCACTTTGGTCGTAATAGTTGGATATCTTGATGGTTGGGGTGGGGCGCGTTGCAACAAACACTCCCAACTGCCGTTTGGCTTGGGTGATGACGATGAGCGGACGTTGCAGACGCGATTCGAAGCACCGCTTGTTGTAGGTGTCGAATAGTTGATATAGGAATTGGGTGGTTGCTTGCATGAGTGCAAAGGTAGTGCAATTTGATGATAATGCAAAGTTGAATGGCCCTTAAAAAATACTTTGCTTTTTATGTTACCATTGTTGGAAAAATTTTGTAATTTTGTGCCAAAATGGCTCATGCCATACTTTTTTAGGTGATAACGCCCAAGGGCGGGCATTAAAAACAGGTAGAAAGAATGAAACAAACGAAAATTGTTGCTTCGGTCAGCGACTTGAGATGTGATCAAGACTTTATCCGTAAACTCTTTTTGGCGGGCATGAATGTGGTGCGTATGAACACTGCTCACGCCACTCCCGATGGCTTGCGCAAGATTATCAAGAATGTGCGTGCCGTCTCTCCCCACATTGGAATCATGATAGACACGAAGGGCCCCGAAGTCCGCACGACGGGCATTGCGGCTCCGATAGAGTTCCACACGGGCGATGTGGTCAAGATTTTCGGTCGTCCAGAGATGGATTCGGATCACGAGATACTCAATGTGTCGTATCCCAACATCACGGAAGACGTGAAGGTGGGCGACGATTTGTTGCTCGATGATGGCTTGATCGACATGAAGGTCATTGAGAATACGGGTCCGATGCTCGTAGCCGAGGTGCAAAACGACGGTGTTCTTGGTGCTCACAAGAGTGTGAATGTGCCAGGTGAACACATCGACTTGCCTGCTCTCACCGAGAAAGATAAGCGCAACATTCTGCTCGCTATCGAGGAGGATATCGACTTCATCGCTCACTCGTTCGTGCGTTCACGTGAGGACGTGATGGCTGTGCAAGAGATTCTCGACGAGCATCACAGCGACATCAAGATTATCTCTAAAATAGAGAACCAGGAGGGCGTGGACAACATTGATGAGATTATCGACGCTTCTTATGGCATCATGATTGCCCGTGGCGACTTAGGTATCGAGATCCCCATCGAGGAGATTCCAGGCATTCAGCGCATGATTATCCAGAAGTGTGTGCAGAAGAAGAAACCCGTAATCGTGGCTACTCAGATGCTCCACACGATGATTCACAATCCGCGTCCTACCCGTGCCGAGGTGACCGATATTGCTAATGCCATCTATTCCAACACCGATGCGGTGATGTTGAGCGGCGAGACGGCTTCAGGAAAATATCCCGTTGAGGCTGTGCAGACCATGGCTCGCATTGCAGAACAGGCAGAGAAAGACAAGCAGCTCGGTTTTGTGCGCACATTCGACATTCCGTTGAGCGACAATTGCGACCAGCGTGAGTTCTTGGCAAAGAGCGCCATTGAGGCCACCAGAAAGTTGGGCGTAAAGGGCATCATCACCGATAGTGAGACCGGTCAGACCGCCCGCAACCTTGCAGCCTTCCGTGGTCCGAACCCCGTGCTTGCCATTTGCTATAACGAGAAGTTGCAGCGTTTGCTCAATCTCAGCTATGGCGTGACGCCTATCTACCAAAAGAAGCACATCTCTTCGCAATATATCTTCCTTGCAGCCATCCGTATGCTCCGTCAGAAAGGCTACCTTGGTTTGGATGACAAGATTGCTTACTTGAGTGGTAGCTTTGGTACAGGAGGTGGAACCACCTTCCTTGAAATCAACAAGGTGAGGGAAGTGTTCGACAAATCCTACAAGTTCCACTTGCCAGATATGGTTGATGCAACTGATTCGACAAACGAATAAAGATCCGTACTTAATCATACGAAAAGGCTTCGGAGGTTTTCCTTCGGAGCCTTTTTCATGGGTGACATCTAGTAACACTACGACTTAGCATACGTAAAACTGGGGATGTGTCAAAACTGGCGCATCCTCTTTTTTATGCGCAAAGCCCCGAC
>CAVKQP010000279.1:0-2450 GCA_963658165.1 Clostridium sp. CAG:302
GGGTAGTGGATCCGTTGGAAAAGCAGATGACCAACCTTCATTGCAACTTGCGCCATGCGCAGAAAATAGCATTCCGCGGGGAAACCAAATCGCTGTCTGCCGGATATTTAGGTTGGGCATTTGGACATAATGAGTATAAATTCTAATAAAACAAACAAAATAAAATATGAAAAGGAAACTAAATCTTTTGCTGGCCTTTGTGCTTTTTGTCGGGTCGCAGATGCTTGCGGCAAATCCAATAGACGGACTGTTGGAGCGTATCGACAAGGGAGCATCGCGCAAATTTGTTACCGAAACGGTGAAATCAGACAATGATTTCTTTGAAATAGGCAGCAAAAACGGCAAGGTGCTTGTGCGTGGCAACAACTATGTGAGCATTGCATCGGGCATAAACTGGTATTTGAAATATCGCCTTGGGGTGCATCTTTCATGGAACTCAATGCATGCCTCGCTTCCAGCCACGCTTCCGCTCGTGCAGACAACGGAACGCCATGACACTGACATAAAGTATCGCTATTATCTTAACTACTGCACGCATTCCTACTCAATGGCGTTTTGGGACTGGAAACGGTGGGAACAGGAACTCGACTGGATGGCTCTTCATGGCATAAACCTGTGTCTTGACATTGTGGGCACTGATGTGGTGTGGAGAAATGTGCTTCTTAAACTCGGTTACACCAAGGACGAAGCAAACGAATTTATAGCAGGCCCTGCATTTCAGGCATGGTGGCTGATGAACAATTTGGAAGGGTGGGGCGGTCCCAACTCCGACAACTGGTATCGTCAGCGGGAACAATTGCAAAAGCAGATATTGAAGCGTATGAAGGAATATGGCATCAATGTCTGTCTCCCAGGATATTCCGGTATGGTGCCACACGATGCCAAACAACGTCTCGGACTCGATGTCGCCGACCCGGGCTTGTGGTGCGACTACAAGCGTCCTGCATTTCTTTTGCCCACCGACAAGAGGTTTTCTGAAATAGCTTCTATATATTATAAGGAGCAGAAACGTCTGTATGGCACTGCCGATTTCTATAGTATGGATCCGTTTCACGAGGGAGGTAATGCCAATGGAGTGGACTTGCGCGCTGCCGGCGAAGCTATCATGCGCGAGATGAAGGCTGCAAATCCCAAGTCGGTGTGGGTGGTGCAGGCATGGGGAGAGAACCCGCGCCCTGACATGATACGCCATCTGAAGAACGGCGATATGCTCGTTCTCGACCTTTACTCCGAGAACCGCCCGCAATGGGGCGACCCTTCGTCAACGTGGTATCGCAAGGAAGGGTTCAACGGACACGACTGGGCTTACTGCATGTTGCTCAACTTCGGAGGCAATGTGGGCTTGTTCGGTAAGATACAGCACGTCATCGACGAGTATTACAAGGCACGCCAGAGTCCGTTTGCATCTACGTTGAAGGGTGTTGGACTTACGCCGGAGGGCATAGAAAACAACCCCGTCATGTATGAACTCGTAAGCGAACTGCCGTGGCGTGGCTCTAAATTCTCTTGGGAGGAGTGGTTGCACGGCTATGTCGAAGCCCGCTACGGCAACATAAACAACGAAAAAGTGCAACAGGCTTGGCTTCTGCTGGCTAAATCGATATATGGTGCTCCTGCAGAACTCACTGAGCAGGGCTGCCACGAGTCGGTGCTCTGCGCCCGTCCTGCGCTGGATGCTTATCAAGTGTCTACTTGGTCGGAGATGGTGGACTACTATAATCCCGACGATGTCATACGCGCCGCACGCCTCATGGTTGAGGCTTCGCACGACGTGAAGGCCAATGCCAATTTCTGCTACGACCTTGTAGACATCACACGTCAGGCCATTGCCGAGCAGGCACGTCTGGTGTATGCTGAGATAGTGGCTGCATATAAGGCCAAAGACCGCGAAATGTTTGTGCATACAACAAAGAAATTCCTCGACATACTGCTTCAGCAAGACCGGTTGCTCTCGTCGATGCCCGACTTTATGGTTGGTAAACGTATTGCTCAGGCACGTTCGCTCGGAACCAATGCTTCGGAAAGCGACCACTACGAATGGAACGCACGCGTGCAAATAACCACTTGGGGAAACCGCGGTGCAGCCGAGCGCGGCGGACTGCGTGAGTATGCCCACAAGGAGTGGAGCGGAGTGTTGCGCGACTACTATTATCCGCGCTGGAAAGATTATTTCGACGCGCTTGTCGAAACTCTCAATGGTAAGCCTATGCGTGAGTTTGACTTCTATGCCACGGACGTGAAGTGGTCTCTTCTGCACAATGCCTATCCGAGCGTGGCTCAGGGCAATCCGGTGGAATACTCGCAGAGCGCGTTTGCCAATGTGTTCGGCAATTGACCGCTTTGTGTGGTGAGAAATGATTTATTTCTTGTTGAGATGTTGTAGAAAATGAAACAACGACTTTTATCAATCGACATGTTGCGCGGACTGACGATAATCTTCATGATTGTCG
>CAVKQP010000280.1:0-2433 GCA_963658165.1 Clostridium sp. CAG:302
GTTGTGCACCACCTGCGAGATGACAGGATTTTCAGGCGATTTCGTCTGGAGGATCACCAGTCCCCTTTTTTCCTTTCTGCCTGCCCTGCCGCTCACCTGCGACATCATCATGAAAGCATGCTCATAGGCACGGAAGTCGGGATAGTTGAGCGCGGAATCGGCATTCAGGATGCCCACCACCCTTACCTTGTCGAAATCCAGTCCCTTGGTAATCATCTGAGTGCCAATCAGGAGATTGGTCTTGCCCGAGGAGAAATCCGCAATCAACCTCTCGTAGGCATTGCGCGTTCTCGTAGTATCGAGATCCATTCGGGCAATACGTGCCTCGGGAAAGATCTCGGCAATTTGATCCTCTACTTTCTCTGTTCCGATGCCACGTCCCATGATTTCCGTACTCCCACAGTTAGGACACTCGGTGGGCACTGGGTAAGTAAAGCCACAATAGTGGCAGGTAAGTAGGTTGATGGACTTGTGGAGCGTGAGAGATACGTCGCAGTTCTTGCATTTAGGTACCCATCCACACACCTTGCACTCCACCATGGGCGCAAAGCCTCTCCGATTCTGGAAGAGTATGGCCTGGTCGCCGTTCTGCAACGCCTCCCTGACGGCGGCAAGGAGTTGGGGAGAATAAGCCCCCTTCATGATTTTGCGCCGACGCAGATCCCTGACATCCACCACCTGAATTTCTGGCAGTTGGACGTCCTTGAATCTTGTCGTCAATTCCACTAATCCATATTTGCCTTGCTGGGCATTGTAATAACTCTCCATCGAGGGAGTGGCAGTGCCCAATAGGGTCTTGGCACCATACATCTGTGCCAAGACTATGGCGGCACTGCGCGCATGATAGCGAGGTGCAGGATCCTGCTGTTTGAAAGAGGTCTCGTGTTCCTCATCCACAATCACCAACCCCAAGCGTTGGAAGGGCAGGAACACCGCGCTCCTTGCACCCAATATCACATCATAGGGTTGGGCAGACATCTGCTTCCTCCATATTTCCACCCGTTCCTCATCGCTATATTTAGAATGATAGATGCCCAGACGGTCGCCAAAGACCCTACGCAAGCGTTCCATAATCTGCACCGTGAGGGCTATCTCCGGCAAGAGATAGAGCACTTGCTTTTTCTCTTGCAGGGTTTTTCTGATAAGATGGATATAGACTTCCGTCTTTCCACTCGATGTAACCCCATGCAGAAGGACGACATTCTTGCCCAACATCTGCATAAGTATTTGGTTATAGGCATCCTGTTGCGCCATACTGAGTTGTTTCACCCTATCGAGATGTGGTTCTGCGGAGACATTCAATCGACCCACCTCTTTCTCGTATGTGCGAAGAATGCCCTTGTCTACCAAGGATTTGATTACAGCAGCCGTGGAGTGGCTCTCGTTCATCAGTTCCTCACGGGTGACAGACTCTATCTCCTCGCGTGGGGCACTCCCCTCAAGGGTGTCCCAATGCGACAAAAAAAGGAAGGTGGTCAGTGCCTTCTCTTGCTTCACGCTCCGCTGAACCATTGCCAAGGCGGCATGAAGGGCTTGTTCGTTGCGATAGTTATCGGACAAGTCTACATAGAGTTCCGTCTTGGGCTTGTATTTCTCCACAGACTTCAACCCAGCCGGCAAGGCGGCATTGAGCACATCTCCCAGTGGAGCCATATAATAATCACTGACCCATTGCCAAAGTCGGTACTGCTCTTCTCGCAATATCGGCTGGGTGTCCAGCACCTGCTCTATCGGCTTGCAATCAAACTTGGGTTTGTTTTCATGCACCTTGATGGCCATGGCGACATACTTCTTGCTCTTTCCCAAAGGTACGAGAAGCCTCTTCCCGAATACGACATCCCCTTCCATCCCATCGGGGACGGAATAGGTGAACATGCCGGGAAGAGGCAGTGGAAGTATGACGTCAACATATCCCATTAGAACCAGTAGCCAATAGCTATCTTCCAGGTGTTGTTCTTACCTGTTGTCGTATAGTTGGTAATATCAGCTTCAGGCTCTGTCTCCAAAGTGCCGCTATTGCTACACTCGAAGTTGTAGTTGACAGTGGCCTGGAGATGCTTCAACAAGGTAACGCCGGCACCAATGTTGACGCTGACCGTGGCTTTCTTCAAGGAGTAGCTGTTAGTGGAATTCCACTTGAACTCACTGTCGCCGACATTGATTCCCCACTGTGGACCTGCAAACACAAAGATATTGGCAAGGCTGCTCAGTCCGAAGCCATAGCGCACATTGACGGGAATGTCGATGCTCTGTCGCTTCACGGTGAGGGAGCCGCTTTTTTCCTCTTCTGACTTTCTCAGCTTTGCCTCTTTCTGGTCGTAGAGAGCCGCAGCGTCGAAGCTCAAGCCTATGAGGGGCACAGTGAACTTCACCATGGGGCCGATGAAGAAACCTGCCCTGTTGTCGGCTGTATACAATCCGTCATTCAGCTTG
>CAVKQP010000281.1:0-2417 GCA_963658165.1 Clostridium sp. CAG:302
CGTCCGCGCATACTCATTTCAACCGATATTGGTGGTACGGATCCTGACGACAACCAGTCGATGATGCACTATCTGCTCTATTGCAACGAGTTTGATTGCGAAGGCTTGGTGTCTTCTCCTTCTTATGGAGATGGAAACAAGGAAGAGATTATCCGCATGATAGGACTATATGAGCAAGATTTACCCCAATTGAAAAAGCATGCAGAGGGATGGCCTACAGCCGATTATTTGCGTTCTATAGCCAAGCAGGGGCGACATGGAGCCGCTCCACTTTGTGGTTATTCTACAGCCACAGAGGGTTCCGATTGGATTGTGAAATGTGCCCAAAAGGCTGATGTGCGCCCCCTCTACGTGTTGGTATGGGGAGGACTTGACGATGTGGCACAAGCATTGCATGATGCACCCGACATTGCCTCTAAGATACGCGTGCATTGGATAGGTGGTCCTAACAAGAAATGGAGCTTGCCAAGCTATTGTTACATTGTGGAAAACTTCCCCAATCTGTGGTTTATCGAGAACAATGAGTCATATCGTGGCTTCATTGCCGACTATAAAAATCAGGACAAGCACCATGCTGGATTCTATGATTACTATGTGAAAGGAGCGGGACATCTTGGTGAAGACTTCTATAACTATAAACAAGGACTACCCAAATTGGGTGATACTCCCACCTTATTATATATGATGGATGGCGACCCTGCTGTGCCCGAGAGAGAGTCGTGGGGCGGTTCATTCGCCAAGATAGACCACAGTTCACGTGCCGTGTTTAAACGTGCCACGACGGCTAAAGACACTATTCAGCGCGATGGGGTGATAGAATGGCGGTTTTCTGGTCCCAAATTGAAGAAGGGTAGCTATAAGACAGTAACGGCCAAATGGGCTTCAGGTGCTGACAATGAGGTGGGATTCCTCACGGTAGACAAGCAGAAATGGCCCGTCTATTACTTGGGTAAGGGGCGCTATATGTGTCGCTATGCCACCTATAAATGTGGTGTAATCAACTATACGATAGAGGCAGACATCAAGGGATTTCCGTATCAAGAAGGTTCTTTCTATGTGGAAAACGTATTCCCGGGAAAGCGTCGTTCCACAGACTATCAAGTGGGGAAGACATGGTGGAGTGACCGCACAGACGTTTCGCTTTATTCAAATCGTGAGAAATGTCAAGGTGCCAAAACAACAGAGAAATGGCGCGACCAAGTGATGGAAGATTGGGGCGGACGTTGTGCATGGCTTAGATAAAGGGAAAAGGAAGTGTCATACGACATTTATGCATATGATGAAAAAGGAATATAACAAATGACAATAATGATAGGAATGAAAAAGATTCGGATTATTCTTTTGATGGTGGTGGCTGCAGTGCTCACGTCTTGCGGCACCACAAGTACGGTACCCATTACAGGACGCAAGCAGACCATCTTGGTGAGTGATGAGCAAGTGCTCTCTCTCAGCAATCAGGAGTATACCTCCTATATGAAGACCGCCAAGAAATCGGTCAATGCCACCAATACAGCCATGGTGCAGCGAGTAGGAAAAAGACTTGCCAATGCGGTGGAGAGTTATCTCAAAGCCAATGGCATGGAACAGGAAGTGAAAAATTACAGTTGGGAATTCAACCTCGTGCAGGACAATAGTGCCAATGCCTTTTGCATGCCAGGAGGTAAAATCGTGGTCTACGAGGGTTTGCTGCCCATCACTCAAAACGAAGCCTCACTTGCCATTGTGCTTGGTCATGAGATAGCACATGCCGTGGCGAAACACTCAGCAGAGCAGATGAGCAAGCAGATGAAGGCGCAATATGGACAGCAGATTTTGGGCGGCGTGCTTCAAGCTGCCGGTGTGAGCAGTGGCACGACGACGATAGCACAATCGGTGTTCGGGCTTGGGTCGAAGTTTCGCAGCCTGCATTATTCCCGTCAGAACGAGAGTGAAGCAGACTATATGGGACTGGTCTTTGCTGCCATGGCAGGTTATGACCCACAGGTGGCGGTGAGCTTTTGGCAGCGCATGGCACAAAGCACGCAGAGCAGTACGCCGGCCTTCCTGAGCGATCATCCCTCAGACGCACAGCGTATAGCTTCTATTCAGAAGGAAATGCCTGAGGCATTGAAATACTACAAGCCCGTTCAAACAACGTCTACTACCAAAAAGACAACGAAAACCAAGAAATAAAAAGGCTTATGATGGACTATCTGACCCTTCATCTTTGGCAGTTGTGGGCGATTATTGCCATCGCTCTCATGGCTTTGGAACTGACCAACGGTGACCTCTATCTATTGTGCTTCGGCATAGGTGCTTTGGTAGCTGCCATAGCTAGTGTGCTGACGAGTAGCTTTACCATACAGTTGCTCATTGGTGTGGTGGCTTCTGTTATCATTTTATTCACTTTTCGTCCTGTGGCACTTCGCTATCTGCAT
>CAVKQP010000282.1:0-2404 GCA_963658165.1 Clostridium sp. CAG:302
GTCGATGTCGCGCTTGTAGGTGACGATGGACGTGTCTTCGATGACTTCCTTCAATATGCGGCGGCGCTGATAATCCAACCACTTGGAGCCAGGCATCTTGACCAAGGCTTGCTCTATATATTGCAACTGTGCATCGTCGTCTTGGAAAATGTTGCAGAAATAGGGGTTGAAGCGTATCATAGACTGGAGCCTCAACGACTCACAACGGCTGACGTTGCGCTCTTCACGAATGAAGAAGTCGAGTCCTGCCGCCATCTGGAAACCATAGATGCACTTGTTCAGCTTATATAAGGTGTCCTTGTACTTTTCATTTTCCTTTTCGGTCATCACACAATACACGTTGTATGCTATCTCGTTGAGCAGACAACCGACGTTGCTGCCTATGTTCATGAAACTGCGATGCAGGAAGATCAGAGAGCGACAATAGATCTTGATGACATCAAAGCAGGACGGATTGGCGCGCAGGAAATCCCGACAGGCGGTGATGGTCTGTTCGTAATTGCCGGTGTAATAGTAGTCGAGAATCTGAATAAACTCACGTGAGTAATAATCCTCTGGCAAACTATCCACATTTTGAATGGCAAGGAACGAAAGCAACTGGCTGTCGCCCGACAATCGGTAGAGTTTGCTGGCAAAGCGACATACATTCGACACACGTTCTGGTTCCTTGATGAGATAGGAACGCAAGACGTAGAGCAGAAGGTTGTAGCGGTCGATGGCTGGATTGAGCGACTCCATGATGAGCGTCACAGAGAGGTCGTCGATGTCGTAGTGCTGATAGTAGTTGAGTCGCAACAGGAAATAGTTGTAGCGGTCGTTCTGAAACTCATTGCGAGTGCGCTTGTATTTGGACAAGAGGTCGTTGTCGTACTCAATGGCAGGATTGGGACGATAACTACGGTTGACCAGACTTGACAACAGTTCGCTGACGATACAGTATTTCTCCTTTTCTTTTTCTCGGTTCAGAAGGGTCACGGTAGACAGCATTCCACCAAGGTCTTCCTGATAGCCGAGGATGACAAGCTGCATCTCGTAATACCATACGGTGTAGCCAATCTCACGAATGGACTGTTCCAAAAGGTCTTTTGCCTCTTGGTATTCACCCAACAAGATGTGTCGCTCCACTGCATCACGTATCTCCACAAACTTGCGTATCTGCTTCTTGTATCGGCGCAAGCCTGTTATCACCCAGTGTATCTCGGTGTCGAGAGACTCAGGCTTATAAAGATAGCAGTTAGCTCCATTGCCAAAATGCTTGATGTCTTTTGGCATGGCATTGCCCCACATCACACGGTCGACAAAGCCATTGTGACGAGCGATATAATCTGCCGAAGACGTGATGAACTGGGCATCACCGCAGTTCTTTAGCATCGTGGCAACGCGCGACAAGTCCCTTTTCCCTCCTTTTATGCTAAGGAAGGAAGACAAGACCTGAAAGAGGGGCATCTTCGGGGATATGATGGGTAAGCGTTTGGTGAAATACATACGCTATTTCTTCTGTATGATGTTGACTACCCTTGCTGGGTTGTTGTTGAATTGCTCCACATTGGGGAACACGAGAGTTTGATGGACAGTACCATCTTGGGACTCTCGCTGCGCTGGGCGCAACTGGCGTGCGGCGTCCAATGATTCCGTTGCTGATGTAGCATCGCTAACAACAACGAGGGAGTCGTTTGGAAAGAGATGTCGTAACTGTTGGCCAGACTGGTGGATGGAAGACACGAAACGATTCCAATAGCGGAAAGACTTGTCGCCACTCAACTCCTCATAGAGCATCTGCACCACAGGGCGCAAATCTTCATTCTGCTTCATCTGCGTCGTCAATACAGCCCATACTATCGACAATATAACGTTTGCGGTTTCGGTATGCTGTGCCTTGACCTGCTTGGTGATGGCTTGGATGTGCTGCTCTGGCATGGACATCGACATCACTCCTGCACCTATGCGATAGGCTTCATGCATGATGAAGCGTATATCGCAATCGCCTGACGGCAAGACCCGGTCTCGATGGTCAAGCAGAAAGTCGTACAACTTTCTGTTGAAGGGATTGCCGTTGATGAAGCTGTCGTATGTCTGAGCGTTGTTGGACATAAGTGGAGTCTATTGTTGCATGAGTGCCATGATATGCCTTTCCATATCCTTGTCTTCAAGGGAGGCGCGGAGTTGCGAACGTACGGAATGGTCTTTGTCGCCCTCCAGAGCCTTGGTGAGTTCCGTGGCATTGTCGGTGCCAAGGATATTCTGCCTACACATTATATATATAATAGAGGCAACGAGGTTGCGGTTGAAGGTGGTGTCCTTCTGTCGGCCTGGTTCATAGACTGCGGCATCGACTTCGGGTAGTGCCAATATCTGAGTCCAAAGGGTATCGTAACGATTCTTCCATTCCTTCGTTACATACTCC
>CAVKQP010000283.1:0-2389 GCA_963658165.1 Clostridium sp. CAG:302
CTGCTGTAGCAGATGCATCCTTCAACACGGTGACACTCTCAATTTCATTCGGGTCGATATCTGCCATCGTACGTTCCACACCATCCACTTGGATAAGCGGTGCAGAATCACCCCACGTAGCTTTACCACGAACAAAGATTTCAGCAGCATCATCACCAGGCTCACCAGAATATTGCACGGTGGTAACACCTGAAAGTTGACCGCCCAACACATTGTTGACAGAACCTACAGAGGTGCGCACCAAGTCGGAACTCTTCACGCTGGAAATTGCACCAGTCATGGTCACTTTCTTCTGTGTACCATATGCCACTACCTCCACTTCTTTCAAAGTTTGGTTAGCACTCTCCAACTGCACACGCATACCCTGTTTCGCCACCACGATAGCTTCCTTATAGCCCACATAAGTGATTTTGAGTTTTTGTCCAGGTTTTGCCTTAATCGCAAAATTACCATCAATATCGGTGATGGCACCTAAGGTTGCATTGCCACCTACAACGATGACACTTGCGCCGATTACGGTTTCGCCCAAATCGTCGACAACCGTACCTTTAATGAGTTCACCCTGTTGCACCTTTTGTATCTCGGCTCCTGCCTTTAGCGCCAATGATGGCGAAAAGGTCATCGTCGAAAAACACAATGCCAAGGGGAGAACAGAACAACTAAGGATTTTGTTATTGCTCATACTTGGATGGTTTTGTTAGGTAAAGAGTGTCGCTACCCCCGGCAGCTAACACTGATTACTAGGTTTATTATTTTGGTTTTATTGATTCGATTGCTAAAATTGTGTCACAAAGATATAATATTATCTTATTTTACACCCATCCATATCGTCCGTATATCCTTTGTATTGTACAAAAACGGGGCTTTTCTGCCGTTTTTTGTACGTTTTAAAAGTGTTGTTTTAAGTGTGTGCGTACACACTCATTAACTTAATTTCTATCAAAACGCCACCTCTTCCACTCTTTTTCCTCCCTTGCCGTACAAAATTTCACACCTTATTATATATAATAGGTGTCTCGCTCATGTCGTTCGACAAGCCCTGGGGATGTGGCGAGACGCCGCACCTACTAAATTTTCACTATAGATAGAGTTGTGGATTAGAAAAACAAAAAGCGCTAACTCGTTCCACATCTAATATGGATGATAGAACGAGCCAGCGCTGGAGTCATCGCAAGTATAGCCTCTGATGGGCCTTATTTCCCCTTTTGTGCGTCTGACCATTTCTTCAGACGCTGATATTCTTTCTTGGTGAGGCGCATGAATGATCCGTGCTGAGGACCTGTTACACCTTCGATGTCGACTGGTGAAGAGAAGTTGCGGAGATATTTGTCCGCCTTACAAATGCGATAGTGGCGAGGCTTCGATGAATATTCGATGTAAGCCACACGCCATGTGCTGTCGCCGACAAGTTGGAAGGCAGAAGAACCCTCACACTTTTTCTTGCCTTCAAAACTCACGTAGTCATCTTCCACAGGATTACTCCACGGCCCCGTAATCGACTTTGCCGTAGCGGTATAGATGCCAGGCTTGCCTCCTTCTTTCTTGATGAGCATATGATACAAGCCGTCTGACGGCAGATAGTTGATGTCTGCATCGATCGTAGCATAACCCCAGTCGAACAACAAGCGAGGCTTGGTGAGCTGGGTGAAGGTTTCGTCGGCATAGGAATAATACATGCGGTCGTAGCCTTCCTCCTTGAGGTTGAGCAACGAATAGTATATCATATAACCGCCACGCTTGCCATTGCTCCAAGTGTAGTTGGGGTCCCAAAATATCTGAGGAGCCCACACTCGGGTGATGGTGGAATAGTCCTTGTAGCAGTCGGGCGCTTCGGGGTCGCAGAAGATCTGCGGTCCCTTGCGGAAATCGAACGTCACCGACTCCCAATTGATGAGGTCTTTGCTACGCAACAAGTCGATGCCGTAGTTGTTCCACGAGCGCGACTTAGCATTACTCATATCTGTAGTGACCATAAGATAGCCTTTTCCGTCATGCATACGGCATATATAGGCATCACGAGTACCACCTTCAATGCGGGCATGTTTGGCTGGGTCGAAGATGGGTTTGCCGTCAATGATATCTTCATAGTGATAGCCATCACGACTGATGGCATAGGCGGTCCATTCGCCCAGTCCACTCATGTGACAGTAGAGATAACCGTAGTCTCCCTTTTGCAGATTGCCTGTGCCGTTAACAGGCTGCGGAGTTTTAACCTCCGTCTGTTCGCTGGCGCCCGTCATAGCATCAACGTTGCCTGTTTCAGATAGACGTGACGAAGCAACAGTGGGAATCAGAGAGATGGCGAGAATCGCCAACAAGGCGATAAATGTATTTGGTTTCATAGTTCAAAGGATTATTTGATGATGTTACGTATAAAGAACCACAGATG
>CAVKQP010000284.1:0-2356 GCA_963658165.1 Clostridium sp. CAG:302
TGTGTGAACTGCGCCAAGGCGGGCCGCAGCACGCGTACCTATCTGAATGAGGGACGCTGGGATAAGGTCTACAATAGTCTGAAGCCCGGTGACTATGTGCTCATCCAGTTCGGTCATAACGACATTGGTCCCATTGACAACCAAAAGATGCGCGGTACGATAGCTTGTGCCAACGATACCTGTCATGTGTATAAGTTGGAAGGCTCAGGCACCTATGAGGTGGTGTATTCTTTCGGTTGGTATCTGAAGAAGTTTATCCAGGACGTACGTGAGAAGGGAGCAACACCTATCCTCGTGTCTCTCACCCCTCGCAACGAATGGCCTAATGGTAAAATAGAACGTCGCAATGACACTTACGGCAAGTGGTATCGTGAGGTGGTAAAGGAAACTGGCGTAGAACTTGTTGATGTGCACAACATATCGGCAGACTATTTGGACAAGAAAGGACAGGAAAAAGCCAAGGCTTACTACAACCACGACCATACCCACACCTCTCTGCTCGGTGCGCAGATGAATGCCAAGAGCATAGCGAAAGGACTGAAACAAATCAAGAGTCCATTGGCGAAATATCTGAAATAAACGCAAGGTGCATCGCACAAGCGAATAAGAAACGCCCGAAAATGGTGAAACGCATAGAAGTATGAAGCGTTTACCATTTTCGGGCGTTATTGTATCGACAATATGGTTTATGCGAATCGTGCAGTTTGCAAGGATCTTCTGTTCGTTTATGCCAGGGCATTGGCAACTTTAGCCACATATTTCGCCAAGATTACTGCTGCTTGCTCAAGGTATTCCTTGTCGGTATCGTCAAAGGTGGCGAATTCTACGCTGTCGATATCTATCTCGCCGACGACGGTGTTTTCATAGCTAATGGGCACTACAATCTCAGACTTCGAAAGTGAAGAGCAAGCGATATGTCCAGGAAATTCCTCGACATCGGGCACCACAAGTGTCTTTCCTTCTTTCCATGCTGTGCCGCACACCCCTCTTCCATATTTGATTCGGGTGCAGGCAGGTGTGCCTTGGAAGGGACCTAACACCAACTCATCACCTTTGACGAGATAAAATCCTACCCAGAAATATTCTTTGGGGAAGGCTTCCTTCATGACGGAGGCACCGTTTGCCAGCACGCTGATAGGGTTGTCTTCGTCGGTGGCGAATGACTTTAACTGCAAGAGCAGTTCTTTGTATCTTGTCTGTTTGTCCATTTTGCTCATCTTTTAACACCTATCTATTATTGTCTAATCATATTTCGTCCTGCATCAATGCGGAGGAAGATGAATAGCAGGAGCGTGAAGCCCCATAGCGAGGAACCTCCGTAGCTGAAGAAGGGTAGGGGGATGCCTATGACAGGCGTCAGTCCAAGAACCATGCCCACATTGATGAAGACATGGAAAAGGAAGACACTTAATACGCAGTAGCCGTAGACGCGTCCGAATTTGAAGGGTTGTCGTTCTGCCAAATGTATCAGACGCAGTATCAAGGCAAGGAATAATAGCAACACGGCAGACGAGCCGAGAAAGCCTTCCTCCTCACCCACGGTGCAGAAGATGAAGTCGGTGTCTTGTTCGGGCACGAACTTTAGTTTGGTTTGCGTGCCGTTGAGAAATCCTTTCCCCTCAAGGCCTCCCGACCCGATGGCAATTTCACTTTGGTGCACATTGTAGCCAGCACCAGCCAAATCCTCGTCCAGGCCGAGCAATACATTGATGCGCACACGCTGATGAGGCTCCATCACATTGTTGAGCACGTAGTCGGCAGAGTAGAAGAAAGCAATGGAACCGAGGGCAAACAGCACGATGTAGAGATAGTTGGTGAAGTGTGTGCTCAGCACCTGATAGACCAAGTAGCCGATGACCGCCGCACTAATGACAATCTGCACCCATACGATGTCGAACGGAATGACATATTCAGAGAACAACAAAAATATGCCTGTCGTAGCGATGCAATAGAGTAGTAGCAGACGACTCTTTTTCTTGTCATCGCAATACACCTGTACCATCACGGCAGTGAATATCTGTACAAGTAACAATACGGTAAATTTGCCGACAGAGGTAGGCGTATCCCAAAGCATGGTATTCTCAAAACGAATGCCGACCACGAAATAGATAACCATTGCCACTCCCGTGAAAAGAACACTGCCGGGCATGCCTTCGCGATAGAGCATGAGGAAGAACGACAGGTAGACAAGGGCAGACCCCGTCTCGCGCTGACCGATGATGAAAAGCATGGGCAGCAAGATGATGGTCACAGCAGCGGCGAAATCTTTCCATCGCTGCATGGTGAACCCATAGGTGCTCATCAGTTTGCTGACGGCAAGAGCGGTGGCAAACTTACCAAACTCGGCAGGTTGCAG
>CAVKQP010000285.1:0-764 GCA_963658165.1 Clostridium sp. CAG:302
GAAGGTGGACATCGTGATTCGCGGCAACTGCTCACTCGTGACCGGCGTAGAAGGACTGAGCGACAACGTGAAGGCAGTGGGCATCATCGACCGCTACCTGGAGCACTCGCGCATACTCATCTTCTGCAACGGCGGCAAAGCCCGCTACTACATCGGCTCTGCCGACTGGATGCCACGCAACCTCACCAACCGCATCGAGGTGATGACTCCCGTCTATGACGACGACATGAAGAAAGACCTGCTGCGCACCGTGGAATACGGACTGAAAGACACCACCAACGGGCGCATTGTCGACGGCACAGGCAACAACCAAATACAACCTGTGGCTGAGGGCGACACACCCTTCCGCTCGCAGGAAGAACTACACAACGCTTATACACAAGAGAAATGAAACCTATCAACCTCGCAGCCATCGACATAGGCTCCAATGGCGCCCGTCTGCTCATCAAACGCTTCGACGACAGTGCGCCCGAATTTGAACGCATACGCAAACTGATGTTCATCCGCGTGCCCCTCCGACTGGGCAACGACGTGTTCACCCTCGGCAAGATATCGAAGTCGAGAGCGCAGACCATGCTCCACATGATGAAGGGGTTTAAACAATTCATGAAGGTGAACGACGTGGCTCACTACCGCGCCTGCGCCACCTCCGCCATGCGCGACGCCGAGAACGGCAAGAAGGTGATGCGACTCATCGAGGAGGAGACGGGCATCAAACTCGAAATCATCCCCGGCGCCGAAGAGGCACAACTGTTGTGCAACAA
>CAVKQP010000285.1:774-2353 GCA_963658165.1 Clostridium sp. CAG:302
CACCAAGAGTGCCGTGGGCAACTTCGCCTATGTAGACGTGGGCGGCGGCAGCACCGAGATATCGCTGCTACACGACGGCATACTCGCCGAGAGCCACTCGTTTAACATCGGCACCCTGCGCCTGCTCAGCGGCAACGTGAAGAGCGAGGAGCGCAAGATGATGAAGAACACGCTCGAGACCTACGCACGTGAGTTTCCCGACACGCGCATCATCGGGTCGGGCGGCAACATCAACAAGTTGTTTAAGCTCGCGAAAGACAAGAACAGCAACGGAAGACTCAAGGTGGGGCAGTTGCACAACATCTATAGTCAGTTGGCACCCCTGACCACCGAGGAACGGCGCCGGCGCTACAACCTGAAGATGGATCGTGCCGACGTCATCGTGCCTGCCGCCGAGATATTCCTCACCGTGGCGCACAGTCTGCAGTGCGACGAGATCATCGTGCCCAACATCAGTCTCGCCGACAGCATCGTCGATGGGTTGTATCGGGAATTGCAAGGGTGATGGCTGCTGATGCTATTCTGCCTTTAGACGATTGGGTCGACGCGGGGGCGCGTCGACTACTACTGCGCTTGTTCGAAGCTGCCTCGTTGCCCACTCGTTGCTCGGGATTCCCACTCGTTGCTCGGGATTTGTAATCCCGAGCATGGTAATGTCATGGGATTTGTAATCCCAGACAACACCCTCGTTCTGCCCTTGTGTGGTGGGATTACAAATCCCTTGGAATATGCTGCTTCGGGATTGCAAATCCCGAAGAACAAAAGATTGGGTCGACGCGGGGGCGCGTCGACTACTAATTGCAAAAAGGAATGTTTTTATTTGGTTCTTCGGGCTAATTTTCGTATCTTTGCATACAGAAACAAACGCTTAGATATTAAGAAACTATGATTCTTTTTTTCAGAACTCCGAACAAGAGCGTGATTGCCACTGAGATAGACCATCAGCCCAACCACGAAGAGATCAATGAACTGTCATGGCTTTACGGCGACGCAGAACTCCTCGAGCAGCAGACGCTTGAGGGCTACTACGTGGGCCCACGCCGCGAAATGATTACTCCCTGGAGTACGAATGCCGTTGAGATTACACAGAACATGAGTCTTAACGGCATTTCGCGTATAGAAGAGTACTTCCCCGTAGACTCCAAGGACGCTGACCACGACCCTATGCTGCAGCGCATGTATGAGGGACTCGGCCAAGACATCTTCACCGTGAACCACCAGCCAGAGCCTATCAAGCACGTGGAAAACCTCGAGGAATATAACGAGCAGGAAGGTCTCGCCCTCTCACCCGAAGAGATAGAATATCTGCACAAGATAGAGAAGGAACTGGGCAGACCCCTCACCGACTCAGAGATATTCGGTTTTGCACAGATCAACTCGGAGCACTGCCGCCACAAAATCTTCGGTGGCACGTTTATCATCGACGGCAAAGAGATGGAATCGTCGCTCTTTGCCATGATCAAGAAGACGACACAGGAAAACCCCAACAAGATACTCTCTGCCTACAAGGACAACGTGGCCTTCGCACAGGGTCCCGTGGTGGAACAGTTCGCACCGGCGGACCAGTCCACCTCCGACT
>CAVKQP010000286.1:0-2346 GCA_963658165.1 Clostridium sp. CAG:302
GCATAGAGACCTTGGCATGACAGGGTCATGAATGCCAATAGACTGAATATATATTTCTTCATCATCGCTGTATCACGTTTTATTCAAAAGTAATGTTATCGGTCTCTGCGGTGTAATAGCTGTTGGCGTCTGTATAGCCACCTTTCACTTGGATGCGAAACTTGCACTGCTTCTCCGTTGCGTCTATAGTCACTGTCTGCTCACCCGTCTGAGAGGGTGTGAACGACTTGAGTTTCATCCAGTTTTTGCCGTTGTCATAAGAATAGGCTATCGACGCATCGTCGCAGGTTTGCCACAAGTCGTCATTGAGCGTGTAGCTCAGTGTGACGGTGCGGAACTGGTCCTCATAGTCTTTTAGGGTGGTATTTGCTGAAACTGCGAGAGATGCTACTGGATCGTAGGTCATAGCGACCTCTGCCTCGGCTTTCTGATTGAGAACTTCTGTAGCAGCAAACGCTTCCTTAAGAGTAGGCACGGCACGGAACAGATATCGGGTGCCTGCCACAGGTATCTTCATGGTTGCTGTGCCTTCGGCATTGGTGCTCTTGCCAATAGTTGTCCAAGTGTTGCCATTGTCAGTGCTGCACTGTAGGTTGACCGCATCTATCATCTCTTGGCACAGCACCTTCCAAGTCACCTTAGCGTCATATGTGCGTGCATCTTGTGCATACGTACTACGGTTGGGTGTTTCCACCTGGAGGGAGCAGTTGAGGGCAGACAGGTCTACGGGATAGTCTTCGGTCTCGTAGGTCCAACAACCGTTGTCTGCCAGCAGTGCATAAACGCTTTTCGCTGTGGCGATGATCTTATATCTCACCGTTTCGGCAATGCTTGGGATGGTCACCGTCTCTGTATTGGTGAATTTCTTCGTTCCCTCGTCGAAGCCTGATGTTATGCCGCCCACCTTTGTCCAAGTTTTACCATGGTCTGTGCTTGCCATCACGACAATGTTATCCAGCACCTTGCCGTCAATAGCTTCCAGCATATACTTGATGCCTTGCGTCATCTCAGGTGTCGTCTTGCTAAACGTAAGCTCAGTGGTGGGCGTGAGCTCGAAGCGCGAGTAGAGAAAGTAGCTGTATGGGTGGAAAGTCTCCGTGCCATACCATGTGATGTATTCCGCAGAGGTCTGTCCCTTCACTTTGAGAAAATGATAGTGGCCAGTGCCATCTGGTACATTTCGAGAAACAGACGACGAATAGTCCGTCGTGAGGGAATAGTTGGTATTACTATAAAAGTCGGCGATAGACAAAGACAGTTTACTGCCGTCATCAATCTTCCATTGTGTTTGGTAATGACGGTTAACGCCTTGGCATCCCCATATTTGATAACCGCCCTTGGTAGTGCCAAGAAGCGACATGTTGATGTTAGTGCCTGTACCGTCACCCGTATTCATGACCACTTTGCTAGCATTATAGACGACGCGTGTGTCTACATTGATGTCATAGTCGGCAGTCTCATAGGTCAGCTCGTCTTGGTTATATTGGTCCTTGTAGTCATCTTTCGGATAGACGATGATGCGATAGCACACTTTGTCCTTGTCGAGTGGAAGGAGGATTGCCATGTTGGCATTCATCAGAGTAAAACCCTTAGTGGCGATAGACCATGTGGCACCACCATCATAACTCAGCATGATGTCGCCCGTGCTGAAGGCTTCTTCCGACATGCCAGTGATCGTGTACTTCAACAAGTGGACGTAACTGGTATTGTTGTAACCGTAATACTTGTCAGCCAGTTCTGCTGTGATGGTCACCGCATTCTCGCTGGTTGCCATCACGCCACGTGGCGCTGCGCCATAAGCCGATGCGTGAGCGGCAACCATGCTGCTCGCCACCAACAAAAACACTAATAATCTTGCTATCTTTCTCATATTCGCTATTTAGATTATTTTTTCATTTCACATTTTAAATAGTAGGGCGGTGCGCCCTCGCCCGCCCCTTTGCGCCTAAACGAAAAGCAAGTCTAACCTTTGGCCCCTCTCTTTGTTGCTCGGGATTTGTAATCCCGAGCATGGTAATCCCATGGGATTTGTAATCCCAGCAAGCGCCCATTCGTCCTGTCCCCTGTGTGATGGGGATTACAAATCCCCTGGAGTATGCTGCTTCGGGATTGCAAATCCCGAAGAACAATTGAGGCAGAAGAACAATTGAAGATCTAGCCTTTGGCCCCAAGGTCGACGCGGGGGCGCGTCGACTACTACCTTGGCGCTTCAACGAGTAGTAGGGCGGGCGCCCTCGCCTGCCCCTTTGCGCCTAAACAGAAGACAAGCAAGGCTTTGTTGCTCGGAATTTTCTTTGTTGCTCGGGATTTGCAATCCCGAGCATGGTAATCCCATGGGATTTGTAA
>CAVKQP010000287.1:0-2340 GCA_963658165.1 Clostridium sp. CAG:302
AATGCTAGAGCCTTTCTATCGTGGAACGAGTGACAGAACTGGCTCCGCGCTTTTTTTGTATGTATCCTATAGAGTTTTAGATTTGGTCGTCTTTGGAGCACGGATGACATTTCTTTATACCTAATAATAATGGAAAAAGAAAACAAAAATGAAAGCCTCCAATCACGTAGAGACTTTTTCAAGAAGGCTGCGAAAGGAGCTTTACCTATTTTGGGTGCAATTGCTTTAGCTGGTGCCCCTGGTATTGTAAAAGCTGCAGAGGAAGCAAGTGGTTGTAACTATAGTTGTAGTTATAGTTGCAGTAATACTTGCTCTGGCACTTGCTATGGTGGATGTAAAGGTGGATGTGGAGGTGCATGCTCTTATTCTTGCCAGAACACGTGCAAAGGTTCTTGCCAAGGACGTTGTAGCGGCGGATGTTCTAGCATGAGTAATTTCTAATTACATTGCTCTGATGATGAAAGAACTACAATCTTGGCAGTCCGGCATGGCGAAGAACATCACGTTCATTGTCACCAAGGACTGCCAGCTGGCTTGCAAGTATTGCTACCTCGTGGGAAAGAACTCGAAAGAGCGGATGTCCTGGGAGGTGGCAAAGGCAGCCATCGACTATATCCTCGACCATGAGACGGAATTTCCTGAAGCAAGTGTGGTTTGGGACTTTATCGGCGGCGAGCCCTTTTTAGAGATAGACTTGATAGAAAAAATCTGCGATTACCTCAAAACGGAAATGTTCCGCAGAAACCATCATTGGTTTAATTCCTATCGGTTCTCATTCTCTACCAATGGCATCAACTATGACTCGGAGAAGGTGCAAAACTTCATCAAGAAGAATCGTGAACATCTGAGCATCGGCATAACGATTGATGGAACGAAGCAGAAGCACGACCTAAACCGCATTTGGAAGACGAAGGAGATGGAGCAGGGCGTCCAGCCCAAGGCAGAGGAAGAGAAAGGATCGTACGATGACGTGGTGAAGAACATACCGTTGTGGTTGGAGCAATTCCCCAATGCTGGAACGAAAGTAACGATTAGTAGTGCTGACATCCCTTATATCAAGGAGAGTGTGCTTCACCTTTACAGTCTCGGCATCCACGAGGTGAACATCAACTGCGTGTTTGAGGATGTGTGGAAAGAAGGGGATGATGCCCTCTTAGAAGAGCAACTCACATCGCTCGCCGATGCCATAATTGACGGCGGTCTTTATGAAGACTATGATTGCTCATTCTTCAGTGAACATATAGGCAAGCCTTTGGACTGCCAACTGCAGAATGGCAACTGGTGTGGCGCTGGTATGATGCTGTCGATAGACGCACAAGGCAATTTCTATCCATGCACTCGCTTTGCGCAATACTCCCTGCGGAACAAAAAGGCATGGGTTATAGGAAACATCCATGACGGTATCGACAAAAACCGACTGCGCCCATTCTTGACACTGGATCGCTGCACGCAATCCACGCAGGAATGCATTGACTGCGAGGTGGCAGAAGGATGTGCATGGTGTCAAGGCGAGAACTACGACGCTGCCGACACGCCAACCATCTATCAGCGTGCCACAGCCATCTGCAAGATGCACAAAGCAAGAGTAAGAGCCAACAACTACTATTGGAACAAACTCTTCCGCAAACTGGAGAAAGGAGGTGAAAAATGATACAATACTTGGTCGTGTTGCTCGACGATACGTCGGTTTCGTATTGCCATTACAGCAACCCAGATAAGGAGCAAAGGCTGATGCTTTTGGATGTGTTGAAGTCAGGCTTACTCTATGCGATGAAGGAGAACTTGAATGTGCAGTTCGTGTATCCAGCCTATTCGCTTCCACAAGAATATGAAGAGGCGATAGACAGCATTGACCACGTCAAGATAAAGCCGTCTGTTTGCGCTGATAAAGCGAATATTGTAGTGTTTGACGATGTGGAAACGTTGGCAGGTTTCTCTGAATTTTCAAAGGAAGCGGCTTATGTTCTGAGGATAAGCAAACAGTCGCTCTTTGCAAATGTCGGGTCAATCCTGCCTGTATTGCACAAGGTGGAACGGCTTAACATTGTAATCACCGATGTGGAAACGTTTACGGATGAAGATTTTGATGCCTATAAATCAACGCTCAACACGTTGGCAAAGGAGGTGGAGAATGTTTATGTGGCGGGCAATACTGTTCAACTTAACGTGCTGACAGACCGCATGATGCTCGACAAGATGAACAACTGCGGCGCGGGCGACAGTTGCATTACGCTTGCGCCAGATGGAAAGTTCTACATCTGTCCGGCGTTCTATCTGAGTGACGACGGTTTTGCTGTGGGAGACTTGGCGTCGGGTCTTGACATCAAGAATCCTCAACTC
>CAVKQP010000288.1:0-2319 GCA_963658165.1 Clostridium sp. CAG:302
GTATCCTCACTGAGGGACACGAGAAGACCGACCGCACAGGAACGGGCACGGTCAGCGTATTTGGCAACCAGATGCGCTTCAACATGGCAGACGGTTTCCCGCTGCTTACGACCAAGAAGCTACATCTGAAATCTATCATTTACGAATTGCTTTGGTTTCTCCGCGGCGACACCAACATCAAGTATCTGAAAGACCACGGGGTGAGCATCTGGGACGAATGGGCAGATGAGAATGGTGAACTGGGGCCTGTCTATGGACATCAGTGGCGCTCATGGCCCGACTATAACGGTGGACACATAGACCAAATCAAGAACGTGATTGAGCAAATCAAGCACCACCCTGACTCACGACGCATGGTGGTGAGCGCTTGGAACGTGGCAGAAATAGACCGCATGAAGTTGCCTCCTTGCCACTGTCTGTTCCAGTTCTATGTGGCAGACGGCAAACTGAGCTTACAACTCTACCAACGTAGCGCTGACACCTTCCTCGGTGTGCCATTCAATATAGCCTCCTACGCCTTGCTCCTACAGATGATGGCACAGGTGACGGGGCTCGAACCTGGCGAGTTTGTCCACACTACAGGTGACACGCACCTCTATTTAAACCATCTCGAGCAGGCTAAACTGCAACTCACACGCACGCCTCGACCTCTGCCAACAATGAAGATAAACCCCGGCGTGAAGGATCTCTTCGATTTCAAATATGAAGACTTCGAACTGGAAAACTATAATCCATGGCCACACATCAAGGCGGCTGTATCGGTGTAAAACCCTAAACACAACAATCTTATGAGCATTAACATCATCGCAGCCGTGGCGCGCAACCGTGCCATCGGCCATGAAAACAAACTGATATACTGGTTGCCAAACGACTTGAAACGCTTCAAGGCACTCACCACAGGGCACACCATTATCATGGGACGACGTACTTTTGAGTCGCTACCCAAGGGTGCACTGCCCAACCGCCGCAACATTGTGCTAAGCCGCACTATCAGCGAGTTCCCCGGATGTGACACCTACGGTTCACTCGAAGAGGCTCTCAACCATTGCGCAACTGATGAAGAGGTGTATATTATCGGTGGTTCAAGCGTTTACGAACAGGCTCTCAAAGTGGCAGACCGCCTTTGTCTCACCGAGATAGACGATACCCCGACAGAAGCAGACGCCTTCTTTCCCGACTATTCCACATGGGAAGAGACCTGGCGCGAAGACCACGACACGGACGAAAAGCACCATTATCGCTATGCATTCGTAGACTATATGAAGAAATAACGTGCCCGACGCCGATTTCAAGTCCGCTAGCCATTATAGTCATCAAAGATATGTATAAAAAGGAAAATCGGTCGCTAACCAACAAAACGTGGTTGCGACCGGTTTTACCATTATCTCTCTTACCTCTTTTCTGATTTATTCTTCGTCGTCAGCTTCCAAACTTGCCTCCTGCTCATCGCTCATAATCGGGAGCGGACGATTGATGGCTGCATTGAAAGAAATGATGGTTTCACTACGCGAAAGGCCCAATGGCTGGAGCTTATCGTGGATGATGCTCATCAAGTGATGGTTGTTCATCGCATATATCTTGATGAACATATCGAAACCACCCGTAGTGTAGTGACATTCTACAACCTCAGGAATGCGCTTCAAGCCTTCTACTACTTGATCGAATTTCTCTGGATCTTTCAGATACAAACCAATGTAGGCGCATGTCTCATAACCGATTTTCTCGGGGTCAATGATAAACTGAGAACCTTTCAAGATACCCATATTGGTGAGTTTCTGAATGCGTTGGTGAATGGCGGCGCCACTGACATTGCAAGCGCGGGCAACCTCCAAGAATGGAATGCGAGCATCCTCTGCCACCAGGCGAAGGATTTTCTTATCCAAATAGTCTAAACGATGATGTGCCATATAGTATATTAATTTGGTTGCAAAGTTACAACAAAGTATTTAAAAACGCAATAATTAATCTTTAAAATGTTATATTTTGTAGACGTTGACACATCTTTTATACTTTTCTAAACAGCTATTAAGAATCCACGCCTATCATTTTTGTCCCTTTTCCACAGCTGAGTAATTCACCTTTAAAGCATTAGCTCGACGAAGTGCCTGCTTCACATCGGTAATCAAACCCATAGGTGTGTGGCGGTCTGCCTTAACAGAAACGGTCATATTGCGAGCGTCCTCGGGTTGCATATTGGTGCGTTCGGTAGAGACATAGTCGGTCACGTCAGGCACATCGGCATACTTATCGTTGATTTGGATGCGCGACTGGTCACTGGTCTGACGGCCCATGCGATCTGACGGGCGGCCGATATAAATA
>CAVKQP010000289.1:0-2297 GCA_963658165.1 Clostridium sp. CAG:302
ATATCATGCAAATATGTTGCTATATCATTGATAAAAGCGACAATGAAAAAACGCAAGATAATCTTTCATTTGTTGTGGCTTTACATCTTATATGAATTAAACGCGTACAAAATGAAATATGCATTAATAACAGGAGCTTCACGAGGCATCGGTCGTGCAATAGCTTTGCGTCTAGCAAAAAAATATACTATTATCATCAATTACCATTCAAATGCCGATGCTGCGATTGAGGTAAAATCACAGATAGAAGCAGATGGTGGAAAAGCTGAGCTTTTACCTTTTGATGTTTCTGATTCGAAGCAAATAGAAGAAGCTATCGATAGATGGGAAGCAGAACATCCACAAGAATATATATCTGTATTGGTTAACAATGCAGGAATTCGCAGAGACAATGTCATGTTTATGATGTCAAATGAAGACTGGCATAATGTATTAGACACCAATCTTAATGGCTTTTTCTATATTACACGACGTTTGCTAAAACACATGATGCCACGCAAACATGGTGGACGTATAATAAATATGTCTTCCCTATCTGGATTGAAAGGAATGATGGGACAAGTAAACTATAGTACAGCCAAGGCTGCTTTGATTGGTGCAACAAAAGCCTTGGCTATAGAAGTAGCACCTCGCAATATTACCGTAAATGCTGTGGCACCAGGTTTCATTGAGACAGATATGACTAAAGATCTTCCACAAGATGAACTCAAGAAGATGGTGCCTGTAGGTCGTTTTGGCAAGCCTGAGGAAGTGGCAGCGCTTATAGAGTTTCTTGCTTCTGATGATGCTGCATATATAACAGGAGAAGTTATCAGCGTGAATGGTGGACTTTACACTTAACAAATAGCATCCTATACATTTTATAAATAAAATAAGGAACAAGAAACAAATGGAAAGAAGAGTCGTTATTACTGGTATGGGCATTTGGTCTTGCCTCGGTACTAATCTTGAGACCGTCAAGGAATCATTATATATAGGCAAGTCGGGCATTGGCATTCAGCCTGAACGCTTGGAATATGGTTATCGTTCTGCACTGACTGGCATTGTAGAAGAGCCTGTCATTACAAAGAATATGCTTGATCGCCATACACGTGCAGGCATGTCGGAGGAGGCCAAGTATGCCTATATGTCAAGTATGCAAGCTTTTAATCAGGCGGGGGTTTCTGACGAATATCTGTTGCATAATGAAGTAGGTTGTATTTTTGGCAACGATTCCTCTGCGAAACCTGTTATCGAGGCTTCCAAAATTATGGATGAGAAGCATGACTCTGCGATGCTTGGTTATGGTATCATCTTCCAGTCGATGAACTCTACCGTCAATATGAATCTTAGTACTATCTTTCATTTGCGTGGAGTCAATTTCACCATTAGTTCCGCTTGTGCCAGTGGTAGTCATTCCATAGGTTTGGGATTTATGTTGATTAAGCAAGGCTTACAAGATATGGTGCTCTGCGGTGGTGCGCAAGAAACAAATTACTATTCCATGGCGTCTTTTGATGCCTTGGGGGCTTTTTCCATTCGAATGGACGAACCGACCAAAGCAAGTCGTCCTTTTGATCGTGATCGTGACGGACTTATTCCGAGTGGTGGCGCAGCTTCTTTGGTATTGGAAGAGTATGAACATGCAAAGGCTCGTGGAGCCAACATCCTTGCGGAAGTGGCAGGATATGGTTTCTCAAGCAATGGCGGTGGCATAAGTCAGCCTTCAGACGATGGCAGCGTGATAGCCATGGCGCGTGCACTCAATATGGCCGGAGCGAAAGAAGATGACATTGACTATATTAATGCCCACGCTACAAGCACGCACCAGGGTGATATGTATGAAGCAATAGCCCTTAACAGAATGTTCAATAGCAAACACGCTTTGATATCCTCTACTAAGGGTATGACAGGTCATGAGTGCTGGATGGCAGGTGCTTCGGAAATTGTCTATAGCACACTGATGATGCAGAACAATTTTGTGGCACCCAACGTCAATTTTGAAAATCCAGATGAGTATTCGGAGAAGATGAATATCGCCACTCAAACTAAAGATACAGAAATCAACACCATATTAAGTAATAGTTTTGGCTTCGGTGGAACAAACTCAGCTTTGGTTATTAAGAAAATAAAGGAATAATTATAAACAAGATTCAAAGTAAATGAATATGAGTCTGACACTAAAATGTTTAGTTTGCCTCATTCTCTTTACGGGATTGTCACAAACAGTGAACGCCAATGATTATGATGAAGTTCCGAAGTATCATTTGGGTGTAAGGTTGGGGTATTCTGAAACCAATGTATGGCACGACTTGCAC
>CAVKQP010000290.1:0-2292 GCA_963658165.1 Clostridium sp. CAG:302
GGATTGCAAATCCCGAGCAACTGTGCGCAACTGTGTCGACCCTAGCATACAAAGGAAATGATTTGCTTGTCACGCATTTCACACAAGCGCCAATGGGCAGGCGGGGGCGCCAGCCCTACTACGACGCAGCAGAATAAAAAAATGTCGTTTTATTTGCATCGTATAGAGAAATGTGCTATCTTTGCATCACTACTAATGAACAATGTGCAGAATAAAACGAATACTATGAGTGAAAATGCAAACGTACTAACCGGCCACATCGACATCAAGAAAGCAGTCGAATTCCTCGTGACCGCACTGATTACCATCATAGTATGGAACCTGCCCTCTGAGAGCTTCGGCATCGAAGGGCTCACCATCATCCAACAACGCGTGATCGCCATCTTCGTGTTTGCCACCCTACTGTGGCTCACCGAAGCCATACCCGCCTGGGCCACGTCGCTCTCCATCATCATCACCCTCGTGTACACCTGCTCCGACAGTAGCTTCATGTTCATGCGCGGCGAAGGGAAAGAGTTTGGCGAACTGCTCAACACGGTGTCGATCATGGCGACCTTTGCCGACCCCATCATCATCCTCTTCCTCGGCGGATTTGTCCTCGCAATAGCCGCCACCAAGTCGGGACTCGACGTGCTGCTGGCGAAGACCCTCATCCGTCCGTTCGGGCGCAAGTCGAGCAATGTGCTGCTGGGCTTCATCCTCATCACGGGCATCTTCTCGATGTTTGTGAGCAACACCGCCACCGCCGCCATGATGCTCACCTTCCTCACCCCCGTGTTTCGCTCCCTGCCACCCGACGGCAAGGGCCGCATCGCCCTCACGCTGTCCATTCCCCTGGCAGCCAACCTCGGCGGCATGGCCACCCCCATCGGCACGCCCCCTAACGCCATCGCCCTGAAATTCCTCAACGACCCCAACGGACTCAACCTCGGCATCGGCTTCGGCCAATGGATGGCGGTGATGCTCCCCTTGGTCATCGTGCTGCTCATCGTCGTGTGGGCAATGCTGCTGTGGATGTATCCCTTCAAACAAAAAACCATCGACATACACTTCCTCGGATCGGTGAAACAAAACTGGCGCTCCACCGTGGTGGCAGTGACCTTCGTGGCGACCGTGGTGCTTTGGCTGCTCGACAAGGTGACGGGCATCAACGCCAACGCCGTGGCAATGCTGCCCATGGGCGTGTTTGCCCTCACAGGCGTGATCACCGCCGAAGACCTGCAGAAGATCAACTGGAGCGTCATTTGGATGGTGGCAGGAGGATTCGCCCTCGGACTGGCCCTCAACGACTCCGGACTGGCAGGGTTGGCGATCCACTCCATACCGTTCAGCACCTGGTCGCCCGTGGTGATCATGCTCGTGTCGGGACTGATCTGCTACCTGTTGTCCAACTTCATCTCTAACACCGCCACCGCCGCGCTACTCATGCCTATCCTTGCCACGGTGTGCAAGGGAATGGGACCAGCGCTCGACAGCATCGGCGGCACGTCGACCGTGCTCATCGGCATCGCTGTGGCAGCATCGAGCGCCATGTGTCTGCCCATCTCCACCCCACCCAACGCCATCGCCCACTCCACGGGTTTGGTCACGACGAAGCAGATGCTCCGTGCCGGTGCCCTCGGTGGCATCATCGCCCTCGTGTTGGGCTATGGTGTGCTCTTCGTGGTCGGACAGATGCACATGTTCTGATTTTTTCTTTTGTCCATAACGATAGCAAGCTCCGCTGGTCCTCGCGTAAGGATTGGCGGGGCTTCTTTTTGGCGCCAGCCCTACTACGAAATAATTAATGTTAAACCACGTGCGCGCATACCTATATCAGAAGAAATTTTAGTAAATTTGCATGCAGATAGTTACTAATAAGACAAGACAATGAAAAAGTTAATCATAGCCATACTCTTCTTTGCGCCACAACTCATGACGGCACAAAGCGTGTGGGAGAAACCCGCAGAAACCCAGCAGCCCACAGAGGCAAAGACCGAAAAGATTTCTGCCAAAGCACAACAGCGCGAAGCCGACCGACCCTATCTGAAAGGTGCCGTGCCCACAGTGGACGGCAAGGTGGTGTTCGACACGACGGTGAACTGCCAAGGCAAGAGCGCCAGCGAAATCTATGACCACATGCTCCGCTACATGACCGACATGGTGAAGCAAGACAACCAAACCAAGGAGAGCAACGTGTCGCTGGTGAACAAAGACGACCACATGGTGGTGGCACGACTGTCGGAATGGCTCGTGTTTAAAGCCACCTTCATCTCGCTCGACCGCGCCCTGTTCAACTACACCCTCGTGGCC
>CAVKQP010000291.1:0-2273 GCA_963658165.1 Clostridium sp. CAG:302
AAATGAAAAATCGGAACCTTCCGAAGAAGATTCCGACTCAGTACCCAGACCCGGGGTCGAACCGGGACGGATTGCTCCACTGGTGTTTGAGACCAGCGCGTCTACCGATTCCGCCATCTGGGCTTATTGCGGTGCAAAGGTAATGCTTTTTTCTGGAATGACAAATAATAACGTCAAAAAATCGCAAAAAACTTGCAAGTATACCGCTTTTTCATTACTTTCGCATGTGTAACATCAAACCTGTAACATACTATGACAAAACCAAATAACAACTATTGCGTCATCCTGGCTGGGGGTAGGGGACGCCGTTTGTGGCCTTGTAGCCGCGAGCATTTTCCCAAGCAGTTTGTTGATTTCTTCGGTGTGGGGCGCACACAACTGCAACAAACCTACGACCGCTTTGCCAAGATGTTGCCCCGAGAGCATATCTTAGTTTCGACCAATGTAGCTTACGAAGAGTTTGTTCGTGAACAGTTGCCCGAACTGCCTGTAGAGAACATCTTGCGCGAGCCTGTGAACCGCAATACAGCACCGAGCGTGGCTTGGGCTTCCCACCATGCACTGCGAGAAAACCCCGATGCCAACATCGTGGTGGCACCTTCAGATCAAGCCGTGTTTGACGAGTCTGCTTTTGCCCGCAATGTGGAGCGTGCACTCCATTTCGTAGACGGCAACCATCGGGCATTGGTATTGGGCGTGAAGCCCACACGCCCAGAGCCGGGCTATGGTTATATTCAAAGAGGCGATGAGGCTATCGAGAAGGATGTCTACCAAGTGAAGTCGTTCACGGAGAAGCCCGATCGGCAATTTGCACAGATGTTCATGGACAATGGCGAGTTCTATTGGAACACGGGCGTATTCGTTTCCAGCGCTAAATATATGTTGTCGAATCTGAGACGGTTGTTCAGTGAAATCAGCGAACGTGCCGATCTTGCCTATGGCGATACGATTGTGGAAGACGAGGAGGGATATGTGAAAACTCATTTCGCAGCCTATCCTAACGTTGCCATAGACTATGCCGTGCTCGAAAAGACCGAAAACGTGAGCGTGATGGTGAGCGACTTTGGCTGGGCAGATCTCGGCACGTGGCATAGCATCTATGAATCATTAAACCGCGGAGGCAACGACAACGTGGCGATCAATTCGGATGTGGTCTTCGAAAACTGTCACAACAACATTGTGAAAGTACCTAAGGGGCGGATGGCTGTCGTCAATGGGTTGGATGGTTATATCGTGGCAGAACACGACAACGTGCTACTCATCTGCAAGAAGGAAGACTCGTCTGCCTTGATACGCAAATATGTGAACGAACTGAAAGTGAAAGAAAAAGAAGAATATATCTAATCTTTAGTGGCAGAGCCAGAAACGGAGAAGGTGCCGTCCTTTCAACTGATGAAAAGGCGGCACCTTCTTGCTTCACGACAAAGAATCAATAGTTCTCAGCCTTGATTTCAAAGTAGCTCTGTGGATGGTTGCACACAGGGCAAACCTCAGGAGCCTGTTTGCCGATAACGATGTGACCGCAGTTGCGGCATTGCCACACACAATCGCCCTCACGTGAGAACACTACTTTGTCTTCAATGTTCTTCAAGAGCTTGCGGTAGCGCTCCTCATGATGCTTCTCGATGGCAGCTACGCCGCGCATTCTTTCTGCTATTTCGGGGAAGCCTTCTTCATCAGCCTCTTGTGCCATGCGCTCATACATGTCGGTCCACTCAAAGTTTTCACCTTCGGCAGCAGCCTTGAGGTTGGTTATCGTGTCTTGTATGGCACCGCCTTCGAGATATTTGAACCAGAGTTTGGCATGCTCTTTCTCGTTCAAAGCAGTCTCTTCGAAGAGTGCTGCAATCTGTTGATAACCTTCCTTCTTGGCTTTTGAAGCAAAGAAGGTGTATTTGTTGCGTGCTTGCGATTCACCAGCAAAAGCCTCCATAAGGTTCTTTTCGGTCTTTGTTCCTTTCAGTTCTTTCATAGTCATAATGTTTTTGTGGTTTGTTTTATTCTGCTTGCAAAGGTATATAAAATAATGATATATGCCAAACAAAAATGTAAAAATTACAAACGTAAGATAGAACTATGCTGACATACAGTGTATTGTAACTATTAAGCATC
Source organism: Clostridium sp. CAG:302 (assembly GCA_963658165.1). GTDB lineage: Bacteria > Bacteroidota > Bacteroidia > Bacteroidales > Bacteroidaceae > Prevotella. The sequence continues at coordinate 2,113 of CAVKQP010000291.1, forward strand.
CGTAAGAGTTTGTGTGTTTTTTTACTCTGCCATGGCCAAATATTTTATTTTGCCTATCAAATAAGACGTCTTTTTCTTGTGTATTTGTCAGTTTGAAGTAATCCATTAAAAAATGCACTAGGGTGCGATGCCCAATGCACTATAGTGCGATGGCCAACGCA
>CAVKQP010000292.1:0-2266 GCA_963658165.1 Clostridium sp. CAG:302
TTCTACAACTGCTATATCAAGAAAGAGACAAAGGATGTAACCTTCACCCTCGGTCGTCCGTGGGGTAGCGGTACGCCTATCGCTTGCTACATCAACACCAAGATGGACGCTGCTCCGCTCGGTGAAGGATGGTCAGAGATGAGCGGTGGTTGGCCAGCACGCTTCGCTGAGTATAACTCTTATCTCACTTCAGGTACACAACTTGACCTCAGTGGCAGAAAGAAACTCTTTGGTGCTTACAAGAAAGACAACGTGTCATATCCTGCCTCTCACGCAAACGACCCTGTGCTCACCCTCGATGAGGTGAAGACCATGACGCTCCACAACGTGATGGGACAGGATGACGACTGGGATCCAACAGCACTCACTGAGCAAGCTAATGCTCCTACCAACGTGAAACTGGCGGGCACTACGCTCTCTTGGGACAATAGCAACTATGTGCTCCTTTGGGCAGTCTGCAAGAACGGCAGCGTGGTCGGCTTCACCACCGAACCTACCTATACCGTTGACGATGCTTCCGCACAGTGGAGTGTTCGTGCTGCCAACGAGATGGGTGGCTTGAGCGAGGCTACACCTGTGGCTACGGGCATTAGCAATGTGGCTGCCGACGCTAACGTGAAGTCTGTTCGCTACTTCAACACGAAGGGCATCCAGGTGACTGCCGACTATCAAGGTGTGATCATGAAGGTGACCACCTATGATAACGGAAGCACCACAACTGAGAAAATCCAGAACAACTAATCACATTTAATCACTGAAGGAGTTAAAGGGACATGTCTTCTCTTTAACTCCTTCTTTTTTATAGCTAATATGAAACATCACACTTTATCGAAAGCTCTTTGCCTCTCGGCACTCTTGGTACTGCCTTTTGGCAAGGCTTGGGGGCAGACACAACCTGTGCAAAAGGCACTCTACGACTTTGTGGTGCCCGACAATGGCGACTTCAAGGCTGCCCTTGCTGCCGCAGACAAGCGTGCGGATACTGCCAAGCGCTTCCGCATCTTTATCAAAAAAGGCAACTATCAGATTCCTGCCAACCCCAAGAAGATGGTTGAGGGAACTGACGGCAAACAATATCCCAGTGCCACCACCTACCTCGCCTCGCCCAACGTGTCGATTGTCGGGGAAGACCGCGATGGGGTAGTGCTTGTCAACACGGTGCCCGCTGCAATGGTTGAATCCAAGTGGGGACCGCAGTGCCCCTTGGAGGGTATCGGTAGGGGAGATGTGCTCTATATGGAGCCGACCGCCACGAACACCTACTTCCAAGACTTCACCATGAAGAGCGGCATGGCAGACAAGACGGGTCGCAACATCGTGCTCAACGACAATGGCGACAAGACCATTTGCAAGAACATGTGTCTGTGGGCGTTCCAAGACACCTATGTGTCGCACAACGCGAATAGTCGCTACTATTTCGAGGGTGGTGTGCTCCGTGGTCGCACCGACTTCCTTTGTGGCAAGGGAGATGTATATTATAATAAGGTGGAACTCTTGGTTTGCGATGCGGGCTACATCGCCGTGCCGTCCGTGCCTCGCAAGTATGGCTACATCTTCAAGGACTGTGTCATCAAGGACGGTTCGGTGAAGCACAACCTCAACAACCATTACACCCTCGGTCGTCCTTGGGGAAAGGGTACACCCATCGCCCTCTTCATCGACACCAAGATGGAGATTGTGCCCTCTGCCGTGGGATGGAACGAGATGAGTGGCGGCTATCCGAAGCGCTTCGCTGAATACAATTCCCAGACCTTAGATGGTAAGGTGGTGGACCTCAGTGGTAGAAAACTCGGTTATGATGCTTTTGACAAGCGCGATGAGAACGGTAAGCCAGTCAACTTGCGCAAGGAATATAACTATCCTGTGCTCTCAAAAGAAGAGGCTTCAATCCCCACACTTGAAGCTGTGATGGGCGGTGAGGATGGATGGAATCCTACTGCATATACGCGTCAGGCACCGCAGCCCACTAACGTTCGGTTGACAGGCAAGAAACTCACGTGGGACAACAGCGACCGAGTGCTCCTATGGGCTGTTTGTCAAAATGGCAAGGTCATCGCCTTCACTACCAAGCCCCAGTTCAAGGTGAAGAACGCCAAAGCGAAGTATGCCGTCCGTGCCGCCAACGAAATGGGAGGCTTGGGCGATGCCGTAGAAGCGTTCTAGTAGTCGACGCGCCCTCGCGTCGACCTTTGCACATAAAGGAAAAGAACTGCGTGACAAGCATTTCAAAAGCGCTAAGGGGGCGGCGAGGGCGCACGCCCCTACT
>CAVKQP010000293.1:0-2260 GCA_963658165.1 Clostridium sp. CAG:302
CCCTTGCCTGAGCGACAATATATCTTTACATAGTCAACGAAATTGGATTCTGCCATTCTTAATAGAGTATTTCTTAGTTTGAAGTGATAAAAACAAATGGTGGCGGGGTGCTACTCGAAAACGGATTTTGAGCCTTGGGCAATCGCCCAAGACCCAAAATCAAGTATGAGGTGAAATTACAAATTGTCGATAACGGCGCAGATGTCGCCGAAGATGCGGTCGAGTTCGCCCAGGCCGTCGATCTGATGGTGGATGCCTTCCTGCTCATACCAATCGATGAGAGGAGAAGTCTGGTTGTGATATACAGCGAGACGCTTCTGAATGGTTTCTTCGTTGTCATCGCTACGTCCGCTCTGCTGTCCGCGGAGAAGCAGACGCTTCATCAATTCATCTTCGGGTACGTGAAGCTCAATCATGGCTGCCACCTTGTGGTCACGCTCAGCAAGCATCTTCTTCAAAGCCTCTGCTTGAGGTATGGTGCGTGGAAAACCGTCGAAGATTACGCCTTTGTGTTCCTTGCCGAAGCTATCATAAACGCTGGCAAGAATGTCGATCATCAACTCGTCTGGGATGAGTTGGCCATTGTCAATATAACCTTTGGCAGTCTTGCCAAGCTCTGTTCCGTTCTTGATCTCGTTGCGAAGCACGTCGCCAGTAGAGATGTGGTTGAGCTGATACTTCTCAATCATCTTGTCGCTCTGTGTGCCTTTGCCTGCACCTGGAGCGCCGAAAATTACGATATTCTTCATTTCTATTTTTATGTTGTTGTGTGTTTCTATTCGCTTACCAACGTGTAGATGTCTTTCAAGTTGCGCCCTTGTTGGTCGTAATCAAGACCATAGCCCACAATGAAGTCGTTAGGTATCTCCATAGCGGCATATTCTATATTGAGGTCTACGGTGAGTTTCTCTGGCTTGAGAAGCAGGGTGCAGATGTGCACGGATGCGGGATTGTGACCTTGAAGAAGTTCAAGCATGTGTTTGATGGTCAGTCCAGACTCAATGATGTCCTCGACAATAATGACTGTTCTATCCTTCAGGTCGGTGTTGATACCAATCATTTGCTTCACTGAACCCGTGGACGCGGTGCCGTCGTAGGACGCCATTTTGACAAAAGAAATCTCGCAAGGGATGGTTATCATCTTCATCAAGTCGGCGGCAAACATAAACGAGCCGTTTAGAATTGATAGGAAAATAGGATTCTTCCCTGCCATATCCTTGTTGATGCGGTCGGCTACCGCTTTGATATGTTGCAGTATTTCCGCTTCCGGGATAGATGTTTCAAAAGTCTTGTCCTTGATTTTGACTTTGCTCATAGTGCGATTTTGGAATAATTTGTCGCAAAATTACAAAAAATAAGTCGAATGCTTGGCATGGATTAGGAGAAATTATGTATTTTTGCACGAGTATGAAGATTTTCAGTAACGCTCAGAGTCATGAGCTTGACAAATATACTATCGAGCACGAACCCGTGTCTTCGATTGATTTGATGGAACGTGCTGCCAAGGCGCTCACGCATGCCATCATGGAAGAATGGACCAATGTGACGCCGGTCGTAGTGTTTGCTGGGCCAGGCAACAATGGAGGTGACGCATTGGCAGTGGCTCGCCTGTTGGCGGAACAAGACTACCAAGTGTCGGTCTATTTGTTTAATGTGAAAGGCGTATTGTCGCCAGAGTGTGACCAGAATAAGAAACGCTTGTTGGAAAACAAGAAAGTGAAGTTCACGGAAGTGACTTTGCAGTTTGACTTACCAGTGCTTGGCGCTCATACATTGGTTGTCGATGGACTGTTCGGGTCGGGCCTGAACAAACCTTTATCGGGCGGTTTCGCCTCGTTGGTGAAGTATGTGAACCAAAGCGGGGCTCAGGTGGTGAGTATAGATATGCCTTCTGGCTTGATGGCAGAGGACAATACATACAATATTCCCACTAATATCATCAAGGCAACCCTTACCCTCACCATTCAGCATAAGAAGCTTTCCATGCTTCTTGCAGATTGTCAGCAGTATGTCGGACGGCTTAAGGTGATAGATATCAGACTGAGTCAGGAGTGGATTTCTACTGCCCAAGTGCAATATTCAATAGCAGAAGAACGAGATATACGGGCATTGTTGAAACACCGTGATGACTTTGCTCATAAGGGTAGCATGGGGCATGCTCTCCTGATAGCTGGCAGTTATGGCATGGCGGGTGCCGCCGTACTTGCCACGCGCGCCTGTCTCCGTGCGGGTGTAGGTAAGGTTACCGTGCATACGCCCA
>CAVKQP010000294.1:0-2247 GCA_963658165.1 Clostridium sp. CAG:302
AATAACTCGAACCAACCTCCTACGGTGATGATGCCAGGAACTACCCCATAGAGTACAGCTGCTACAATCACGAAACCGATAACCAACGCCAAAAGTGACCCCTTGAGATTGGCATTAGGACGCTTGCGATAGTAGTATACTAATACGATGGCAGGTATGCATAGCAAGTTCAGCAAGTGAACACCGATTGACAAACCTGTCATATAGGAGATAAGTACAAGCCAACGGTCACTGTGAGGCTCATCTGCATGGTCTTCCCATTTGAGAATCAACCAGAAGACAACAGCTGTGAATGCGGATGAATATGCATACACTTCACCCTCAACAGCGGAGAACCAAAATGTGTCACTCCATGTGTAGATTAGTGCTCCTACCACACCCGCAGCTTCGATGATAATGGTCTTGGCTGTGTTGAGCTCATCCAAATCCTTGAGAATCAACTTCCTAGTGAGGTGCGTGATAGACCAGAAGAGGAATAAGATACAGGTGGCGCTGAGCAGGGCGCTCATGGTGTTAACCATGCGTGCTACTTGTGACGGATCACTAGCAAAATGGCTGAATAGGTTTGCCGTTAACATGAAGAATGGTGCGCCAGGTGGATGGCCGATTTCCAATTTGTAACCAGTGGTGATAAATTCGGGACAATCCCAGAAACTGGCTGTGGGTTCAATTGTGGAACAATAGGTAAAGGCGGCAATAGCAAATACCAGCCATCCCATGATGTTGTCCACTAACTTGTACTGTTTCATTATTGTTGTTGATAAATTATGTTTAATCAGTTTGCAAAGATACATTAATTAAAAGACAATACCCCAATAACCGCAATGATTAATGGCAAAGCTCTACTGTTTTAATGTTTTTTATTGTTGAAGGTTGCCTGTATATGCTTTTTAAGTGTGTCTTTATCTATGTTTGCGAGATCGAAGTGCTGCACGTTTTTATTCACATATACCACTTGATGTGCTTCTTCCAACAAGGTGTCAATGTCATGGCTGACCAACACCACGGCACATTCTTGGTTGAGTGTATGGAGCATTTCGTACATCTGACTTTGATATTGTTCGTCGATATAAGTGTTTGGCTCGTCGAGCACCAAGATGTCGGGATGCGATACGAGTGCACGAGCCAACAGAATGCGTTGCATCTGTCCACCACTAAGGGCGCTGATGGGGCGATGTTCCAATCCTGTGAGCTCCATCCGCTCTATCATTCGGTCCACCTGTTGACGTTGTTCTTCCGAATATCTTCCTAATAGGTTTTTCTTGTTGCCCAATCCTGTGCGTATCACATCGTAGACTGATATGGGAAAAGCCTTGTCTATTTTGTTATATTGCGGCAGATATCCCATGGTTATGCGTGGAACATCCTTCCCGTTTTTATAGTATTGGATGGTACCATTTGACGGATTAGTCATTCCTAGCAATACTTTCATTAGGGTAGTTTTTCCACCTCCGTTAGGACCCAATATGCCCACATAGTCACGTTCGAAGATGTCGAACGTAGCTCCGGTTAATACAGTCTTCCCATCGTATGCCGCTTCTATATTGTGTAGATGTACTATTTTTTTCATGTGTGATGGTTATTTCAATTTCTTAGCCACGTTTACCATCTCCTTGCACCAATTGTAGTTCAGTGGATTTATCTCGATGGTTTTCGCACCGACAGACTCTGCCACAACGCGGGTATTCCTCACGTTAAATTGCTTTTGAACTAACAACACTTTTACGTGGTTGTCCTTAGCCTTCTTGATGACGTTAGTAATCTGTGCCGAACCCGGTTCCCTGCCTTCTTCTTCAATCGGTATTTGTGTCAATTGATAGTCCCTTGCATAGTAGGTGAGGATAGGATGATAGATGAGAAATGTTTTTGTTATGTCTTTCGTGATGTATTTTCGCACCTCTAAATCCGTGTTTTGTATCTTCTCATTCAACTTCTCCAAGCGTTGGCGGAAATATGTGCTGTCTTGTTGATCGACAGAGATGAGTGCCTCGCAAATGTTCTTGGCAATGATCATCGCATTAGCTGCACTCATCCAGGTGTGGGGGTCATCAGTACCATTGAGTGTCTTCAATGCTTCAATTCCTTCAGACGAGTCGATGATAAGTGTATGGGGAGCGTTGGCTTCCATGCGTTTCATCCATGCCACCTCGAATCCGATGCCGCCCACCTTGATAAACATGTCGCTTTGAGCGAGCTTTATCATTTGTTGCGCAGTGGGTTCGTAGGTTTCAGGACTCATGCCTTCAG
>CAVKQP010000295.1:0-2235 GCA_963658165.1 Clostridium sp. CAG:302
GATTGTTCGCATCCCTGAAGCTGATAGAACTGGGTATCAAACCCATCGTTCTTGAGCGCGGTAAGGATGTGCATGAACGTAAGCGCGACTTGTCTGCCATCACCAAGACACAAAAGGTGGATCCTGAAAGCAATTATTGCTTCGGAGAAGGAGGCGCTGGAGCCTACTCGGATGGAAAACTATACACACGCAGCAAAAAACGTGGCAGCACGGAGAAGATACTCAATGTGTTCTGTCAGCATGGTGCGGATACCAATATTCTTGCCGATGCTCATCCTCATATCGGAACCGACAAGCTACCTCGTGTGATAGAAAACATGCGCAACACCATCATCCGTGCTGGAGGTGAAGTGCATTTCCAAACCAGGATGACCCGCCTTATATTGAATGGCAATAAGGTGGAGGGCGTAGAAGCAATCAACCTTGTTACAGGTGCAGAAGAAACCTATCGTGGACCTGTCATTCTCGCCACAGGACATTCTGCCCGTGATGTGTATCGCTATCTTGCGGAAGCAAAGGTGGAGATAGAGGCAAAAGGTATTGCAGTAGGTGTGCGCTTGGAACATCCATCGATGCTGATAGACCAAATACAATATCATCGAAAAGAGGGTAGGGGGAAATATCTTCCGGCTGCAGAATATAGTTTTGTGACTCAGGTGGAAGGCCGTGGTGTCTATTCCTTCTGCATGTGTCCTGGTGGTTTTGTCATTCCCGCTGCTACAGACAACCGACAGTTGGTAGTCAACGGCATGAGCCCCAGCAATCGAGGCACCAAGTGGTCGAACAGTGGCATGGTCGTCGAATTGCGCCTAGAAGATGTGGAGGGTGATAGTCCGCTGCGCGTCATGCATTTTCAGGAACAATTGGAACAAGATTGTTGGCAACAGGGAAACATGAAGCAGACGGCACCAGCACAACGTATGGCAGATTTTGTCAATGGACGACTGAGCTATGACCTGCCCAAGAGTAGTTATGCACCAGGATTGATATCCAGTCCGCTACACTTTTGGATGCCGAAGATCATTTCCTCTCGGCTACAAGAAGGATTTAAGAAGTTTGGCAAGATGAGTCACGGCTTCCTTACCAATGAGGCTGTTCTGATTGCCACAGAAACCCGTACATCATCTCCGATACGAATCGTTCGCGACCATGAAACGCTGCAACACGTCACCATTGCCGGACTCTTCCCTTGCGGTGAAGGAGCAGGCTATGCGGGAGGAATCGTATCTGCCGGTGTTGATGGTGAGCGTTGCGCAGAGATGTGTGCGCAATATATGGGGCAATTGCAATAATCCGAACCTCAAGACAAGGATTAGTAACGGCTTTCCTTTTTGATATGGTAGAAATGGAAAACACTTCCACCTATTATTAATATAAGGGAAAGCAAGTTTGTGTAATTATGGAAGGACAAATTCGCGCAATAGCCGATGGCGAGCAGCGCAACGCCCAAGCAAATGGCACAAATACCCAAGTGTCGTAAATGTTTTTTCATGATCATCCCTATTATCCTGTCCCCAATGTGACGAACACGGGGAACAAGGCATTTTATTTCTGCAAAAGTAGTAAAAATATTTTGCGGAGTAAAATAAAAGGAGTACCTTTGCACCGCATTTTGCAAAATATTAAACATTTAACAATTTAAAGTAGTATGAATCAATACGAAACCGTTTTCATTTTAACTCCCGTTTTGTCTGATGAACAGATGAAGGAAACGGTCGCTAAATTCAAAAAGCTTCTCACCGACAATGGTGCGGAAATTCTGAATGAGGAGGCCTGGGGTCTTAAGAAGATGGCTTATGCTATCGAAAAGAAATCAACAGGCTTCTATTGCTTGGTTGAGTTCAAGGCAGAACCATCAGTAATCAACACTCTCGAAATTGGATACCGTCGTGATGAGAAGGTGATCCGCTTCATGACTGTGAAGCTCGACAAGTATGCAGCACAGTATGCAGAGAAGAGAAGAAACAAACTTGGTAAAAAAGAGGAGGCTTAAATCATGGCAGCACAAGATTCAGAAATCAGATATTTGACTCCACCATCAGTGGACACAAAGAAGAAGAAGTATTGTCGTTTCAAGAAGAGCGGCATCAAGTATATTGACTATAAGGATCCTGAATTCCTTAAGAAGTTCTTGAACGAGCAGGGTAAGATTCTTCCCCGTCGCATCACTGGAACTTCATTGAAGTATCAGCGTCGTGTGGCACAGGCTGTAAAGCGTGCTCGCCAGATTGCACT
>CAVKQP010000296.1:0-2225 GCA_963658165.1 Clostridium sp. CAG:302
AGGGTACGTTGGCCATCGCACTATAGTGCATTGGGCATCGCACCCTAGTGCATTTTTCTATGGATTACTTTCGCTGACAACGTTAAACATTGGTTAAAACTAAAAAAAAACTTGTAAATAACCGTTAAACATACTACTTTTGTATATTAAAACAAAAATATCTAAATCAAAAGAAAACTATTATGGTGAAAATGCGGACAAAATGTTTATTGACTTTTCTCTTGCTTATTGTCGGCACGGTAGGTGTATTTGCCGATGACGAATATGTGTGGAAAGGAATCTCACCGTCTACGGCGGCGTCTTCTTCAGATTCAAAAGACAAGATGGTATATCTTTACAATGTCGGAAAGAAAAAGTTTTTGGCTTCTGGCGGTAATTGGGATGCCGAAGCAACCTTGGCAGATATCGGAGTACCATTTATCATAGCATCTAGTTATGAAACCTATTCGTTCCAAACAGAAAGAAATACGCAAACAGCTACCTACATGTGTCCTGTTTCTTGGTTGGGCGAAAGTGGATATGCGGACTATTTTGTTGTGTCAGACAAAGAGCATACGGGATATTTTTGGGTAAAAGAAAAAGTATCGGGCTCAGGTCAGTATCAAATCAGCTACAACTATGGTACGGATCGCGACAGAAATCCTAAGACTTACTATATGGTGGGTCAAAGTGTTTCCACCAGTACTTCTTCCAATCCCGAGAACATCCGTATCAGTGAGATGTCTGCATCGGATGTGGCAAACGTCACCGATAACTCAGACCTTTGGATACTGGTTTCACAGAACGAAATGGAAAAGGCATTGACTTATGCAGCTACATTGTCACGCACGAAGTTTGAGCAGTTGCCCGTTTCTGCCACATTCTTGATGAAAGATTTCGGGTTCGGTCGTAGTGACCAAAACATATCTTGTTGGACCGATGCTGACGGCACGAGCCTTACCAATGGCGGCTCCAAGACGGTGCCCACCTCGTCATCTTCCACTGAATATTATGTAGGCAACGGATATGACGAAAACGCCAGTGAGCAGAAAGTGAATGGTTCGAAGATGACTGCCAACATTCATGGTGCCAGTGGCACCATCAAGCAAGCCATCTCTGACGTCGTCACACCTGGATGGTATGAAGTATCTGCGAACATCGCTACTAATTTCGCGGCTAACGCAAATGGTGCAAAAGCTATTCTCTTCGCACAGATAGGCAGTGAAACAGGTACTACCAAGTATGCTACAAGTGAGTATACTGGCGATGCCGCTTTGGCTTCAACGACGAGCTATCTTGATGCAGAGTCTGTTGTCAACAATGGCAACAATAGCTATTCAGCCAAAGTGTTTATTGACAAAGATGACTTGACAAACCAGAACGCGTTGACTGTAGGTGTTCAGCTTACGGATGGTAGCGAAACTTCATGGGTGTGTATAGATAAGTTCCGTTTGAAATATCTCGGTGCCTTGCGCAATAAGGTGATACTTGACGAGGACAATGACGACATCAGTAAGATGAACAAGCAGAATGATGCTGTAGCTCGCTCCGGTCAGTCCACCATGTTCCTTCACCGCACCCTCAATGCGGGCAAGTGGAACTCCATCGTGTTGCCCTTCTCTGTGAGTGCAACAACCCTGAAATTAGTGTTTGGAGACAATACCAAGGTGTCGAAACTGACAGGTGCAACGGATACTGATCATCCCAATTGGATTAACTTCACAGACTGCACTTCCGATGGTATTGAGGCAGGAAAGCTGTATCTCATCAAACCAGAGAAAGCCACATTCAATACAACAGGCAGTGCTGTTACAAGTTCTGCGGATGCAACCATCTCTTTGCAAGCCAAGAACTACTATGCACTTGACGGCAATTTCGGACAGGACAACGATTATACGGCTGATGTGACAGGTGACAGTGGAAAAGAAGTATACAATACAGATGGTCAGGTGGTGTTCATGGGCACCTACACCAAGCAAAGCAACGTGATAGCCGTCAACTCTTATTATCTGAGTGGCAATAGTTGGAAATACAACACCACGAAGGCAAGTCATGCCAAAGGCTTCCGCGGTTGGCTCAAGACTGTCAAAGCCAACCAATCGAACTATGTGATGGCAGTAGATGGCATCTCTTTGATGGATGGCGAGGTGACAGGCATCGATAGTCTCATTGGTGAGAAAGCACACACCTACACGGTGTTGGATCTTGGTGGGCGAATCATCCGTAAAGACGCATCTTCACTCGAC
>CAVKQP010000297.1:0-2225 GCA_963658165.1 Clostridium sp. CAG:302
GTATAAGACTATCAAGGTGTCGGGCTATGTGATGACACAATATCAGTATGATGGAAAGGAGGGGAGTGAGGCCAACACGTTTAATCTGCGCTTGGCACGTATCTCCCTGAACGGACGCTTCGCCAACGACTTCTTTTGGAAGGCACAACTGCAGGTGAACGGCAACACTTCATCGCTGGGATCTTCTCCCCGTCTGGTAGATGCCTTCACCGAATGGCAAAAGTATGACTTCCTGATGGTTAAGGCAGGACAGTTCAAGCGCCCGTTCACCTTTGAAAGTCCGCTCCATCCCATCGATCAAGGCTTTATGAGTTTCTCTCAGAATGTGAACAAACTGGGTGGCACCACCGACCGCTGTGGCGAACAGGCGAGCAACGGACGCGACATCGGTGTGCAGGTGCAGGGCGACTTGCTGAAGACAGCCAAAGGTCGTGCCTTGTTCCACTATCAAGTGGGCGTGTTCAACGGCCAGGGCATCAACACCAAAGACGTAGACCAACGCAAAGATATCATCGGTGGAGCATGGGTGATGCCCATTAGCGGACTTCGCATCGGTGCCTTCGGATGGGTAGGCTCATTTGCTCAGAAATATACAGAAACGCAAGCAGACGGCACCACCGCCAACCGCATCGCTTCCGTAGACCGCATCCGCTATGCCCTCAGTGCGGAATATGAGGCGAACGACTGGACATTCCGCTCGGAATATATCCATAGCACTGGCGAGCAGTTCACCGGTGTAGGCTCTCACGTGATCAATCATGCGGCAGGCGACAAGGCAGACGGTGTCTATGCGCTCGCCATTGCTCCCGTGGTGAAAGGTCGCCTCTATGCCAAGGCGCGTTACGACCTCTATCGCTCCGATGCCACATGGAACACTGCACGCACCCAATACGAAGTGGGCGTGAACTATAAGTTCTGCAAGAACGTGCAACTCAACGCAGAATATGCACGCATCAACGACCGCTCGCTGGCTCCCGGCAAGCACAACTACAACATGGCCGACGTGCAACTCGACTTCAGATTTTAACCCCCTCGACCTTTCTTAGACTATCAGACAATGCAAAATAAAGTACGCTTTTATTTTGCATTGTCTTCTATTTGCACTAACTTTGCAGTTGGAAAAGGAAACACGATGAAACTCGTTATACTGACTAAACCCACGTTTTTCGTGGAGGAAGACAAAATTCTTGCCACGCTCTTCGATGAAGGATTGGACAACTTGCACTTGTACAAGCCTAATGCTTCACCTCTCTATTCCGAGCGTCTACTCTCTCTCTTGCCCGATGACTATTATCGCAAAATCACCGTTCACAACCATTACTACTTGAAAGAGGAATATGGATTGGGAGGCATACACCTCGACGATGCTAACGGCGACACACCCAAGGGATACAAAGGACGCGTGAGCCGCACGTGCCGACAGATAGAAGAACTGAAAGAGGCAAAGAAACGATCAGACTGTGTGTTCCTGCGCAACGTGTTCAACTCCATCACCGAACCTGACGAGCATGCCTCGTTCTCTCGTGAACAACTCGAGGAGGCTGCCAGCCATGGACTCATCGACCGCAAGGTCTACGCCATGGGCGGCATGTCGGCAGACAACATACGCCAGGCACGCGAACTGGGCTTCGGAGGCGTGGTTATATGCGGCGACCTGTGGAGCAAGTTCGACATCCACCACGGACTCGACTATGCCGAACTCATTGCCCATTTCGCACGGTTGCGCAAGGCAATAGGATAAAACGAAAAGATACTTCATTAAAAATAAAGAAAAGAAAAATGAGTCAAAACAACTCTTTCTTGGTATTCTCCGGCACAAACACGAGATACCTCGCAGAGAAAATCTGCGCAAGCCTCGGTTGTCCCCTGGGCAATCTGGTGGTCACGAAGTTCTCCGACGGCGAGTTTGCCGTGAGCTACGAGGAGTCTATTCGTGGCAAGGACGTGTTCCTCGTTCAGAGCACATTCCCCAACTCAGACAATCTGATGGAACTTCTCCTCATGATTGACGCCGCCAAGCGCGCTTCTGCCCGCCACATCATTGCCGTCACTCCCTATTTCGGTTGGGCGAGACAAGACCGCAAGGACAAGCCCAGAGTGAGCATCGGCGCCAAACTCGTGGCAGACCTGCTCAGCGTGGCAGGCATCGATCGTCTCATCACGATGGACCTCCATGCCGACCAGATCCAGGGGTTCTTCGATGTGCCTGTAGACCACCTCTATGG
>CAVKQP010000298.1:0-2221 GCA_963658165.1 Clostridium sp. CAG:302
ATAAGCGGTACCAAAACACCGCTATGAGCGGTACCAAATCTCCGATATTATCAACTCATACGATATTGAAAACATTTTGTTAGATGATAGGAAGAGAAATGCCGTTAATCTTTTGATAGATATCGAGCGCATAGACATCGGTCATACCACTCACATAATCAAGCACCGCCATCAAACGAGTTTCCAAGTCAGAGGCTCCAATATCGTATTGGCTACTCACACGCTTGATAAGTTGAAGCGATTGATATTTCTCTGGATTCACCGCCGCCTCAACCATTTGCCCCATCAAGGTTTCCAATATTTTGTATCCGCTCAACTCCACATCGAGCACGGGTTTGCTATTGTAAATCTTCTTATACGATACTTCCGCACACCGTTTGTATGCCTCACGCTGCACTTCATCAATATGATCAACGAGGCTACCAGGCAGGGTTCCACAGAGTATCTTGCTTTCATTCGCCACAAAAGCATCCACACAAGCGTTGACCAACTTACCAATTACACAGGCACGCATATAGACTACGCGTTCATTTTCATCGGTCACACACTCCTTTTCCAATCGATCCATAATATGTTTTTGCGCGGTTTCATCGAAAAATCCGAGCAAAAGCCTACACGTTTCTTCATAAGAAAGGATTTTCAACTTATGAGAATCCTCTATATCCATAATCTCGTAGCAAATATCATCTGCAGCCTCTACAAGATAGACCAAAGGATGCCGAGCATAACGAACACCTGTTGGAGACGATTCAAAGCATAAAACGCCCAATTCATCGGCTATTTTTTCATAAAAGCTTCGCTCTGTGCCAAAGAATCCAAATTTGCCATGAGCACCCGAACACGCCGATGAATAGGGATATTTAACTACAGATGCCAATGTTGAATAAGTCATGACAAAACCACCATCGCGCCGTCCCTTGAAACGATGAGTCAGAATGCGAAAAGCATTGGCATTGCCTTCAAAATGTACAAGGTCGTTCCATAACGTTTCGCTAATCTTGTCTTTAAGGTATGTTCCCTCACCTTCTGAGAAATAGGTCTGAATGGCTTTCTCTCCCGAATGTCCAAAAGGAGGATTACCCAAATCGTGGGCAAGACAAGCTGTAGAAACAATTGTACCAATCTCTTCAAACAGTGTTCCTTTCAGTTCAGGATGTCTTGCAATCAGTTCTTTTGCCACATCATTACCCAACGACATGCCGACACTTGCCACTTCCAAGCTATGTGTCAGACGATTATGCACAAAGATCGAACCAGGAAGTGGGAACACCTGGGTCTTGTTCTGCAGTCGCCGAAAGGCGGCGGAAAAGATTAAGCGGTCATAATCCCGTTTGAATTCTGAACGATCATCATGGCGTTCCACATGTTTATACTCCTGACCCAACCTCTTATTGGATATCAGTCTACTCCATTCCATTGCCTCCATAATGTTTAAATTTACCGATGAAACCGCAAAAAATCGTACAAAAAGAGTCTTAGAAGCATTTCTCTCCCCTTGTTGAACGAAGATGCTTATGTTGCAAATATAGCAATTAAATCACACACTTTAGATAATTTCAGATTAAAAATGCACTCGTTTGCAGATATTTCTTTAACTTTGCCATCATTATAAACATTAGAAACGACAATTATCCATCACAACCAAGAAATGAAAATCAAGGTTATCAACAAAGGCCACCAACAGTTGCCCACATACGCTACTATACAGAGTGCAGGCATGGACATCCGTGCCAATATCGAAAGTCCCATCACACTGCATCCTTTGGAGAGACGTCTCATTCAGACAGGACTTCATATTGCCCTACCCAAAGGCTACGAAGCCCAAGTGCGTCCGCGCAGTGGACTCGCTTTAAAACACGGCATCACCGTGCTAAACAGCCCTGGCACCATTGATGCCGACTATCGCGGCGAAGTGATGGTGCTACTCATCAACCTTTCAGACACAGATTTCGTAATCAACGACGGCGAGCGCATCGCTCAAATGGTTATTGCCAAACATGAACAAGGCGAATTCATCGAAGTAGAAGAACTCGATGAGACCGAGCGCGGAGAAGGAGGATACGGCCATACTGGGGTAAAATAACGTGATGAAAAGAAAGAATACTCGTTTGGCTTTTGTGGGAGCGGTAATCGGAATGATCTGGATTATCGCTACGTCTTCGTTTGCCCAAAAAGAAATAAAGGTAGCAGATACGCCATCTCTAACAAACACACTATCGAC
>CAVKQP010000299.1:0-2218 GCA_963658165.1 Clostridium sp. CAG:302
TGATATCGTTGTAATATGTTGTGTTTCAGCGCTATGCTACTCTACCCTTTCTCCAGAATATGACCTTAAACTTTTCCACCTCTTGACGTTGCCGCTCCGACAGTTCGTTATTCTTCAACTTGTTGACCGCACTCTGCGCCCCATTCACCTTCCCCGAGATGTGGAACAATCGGGTGAACGACTCCCACAAGATGCGGTGGTCGCCAGCAGGGGCATAGAAGTCGAGATGTTGCGAGGCAAAGAAGACCATGTAGCCAAACTGCGTCATGGTGCCCGTCCACACATAGTGGTTGTCCTCCCGGTGGCAGTAGCCCTTCTTCACCAACTGGCGCCAGCCCTCCTGCGCATCTGCCTCCAGCAGCCGCTGAGCAATGGGTTGGGGTGCGGGCGTGGGCAAGGGGGATCGGTCTATAACAGGTCTATCTTTCTCCTGCACGGAGCTACTTTGAGCCAATCCCAGGTCTGCTTTCTCCAACTGTTCCATGAAGTCGAGTGGCGGACATGTGGGGCTTTCCACCTGCTCGCCCATCGTCACGTAGTGCGCCGCAACGGTGTCGCACCCCTCCACATAGAATGGTCGGCAGTACCACAGTCCGCGCACCATGCCGAGCAACTGTTCGCTAAAATTGCATAGGCAATTCAATTGTCCATTCACCGCGAGCTCCATCTGTTGCAGCGCCTTGTCATCTTCCGGATGATGGCAATAATAGTTGAGCGCCTGTCTGAACGCCGAGTTGTCGCAGGCTTGGTTGCGCATGGCTTCAGATGCGCCCAAGCCCATCTGCATCACGTTGGCAGTGACGTTGTTGGCTGGCACCCAGAAGCTCACTTTATAGAGACCCGCCAGGAGGCTTGTTGTCCGTTGTGCCAACTCGTCCAAGAGTTTCCAGTAGATATCAAACCGTCGTTTGATCAGTTCTTCATGCTCTCGTTTGATTTGGCGCAGTCGGGAGCGCGGCACCGACGGCAGCAGGTCGTCATGGATGCGCGCCTCCACAGATGTAATATTGTAGATGACGGATAGACTTTGATAAGGCGGATAGAAGTGGGTTATCATCGCATCGGCCAACGTCATAAAAGACGAGGTGGTCTTGAGTTTGGCGACAGTGTGGAGTGCTTTTTTGCTGACACCACCATCCGATAGCACTTCAAGGACTCTGAGGAATGCACCATAAAAGTTGTCCCTAACTTTTCCCTTCTCATTAGGGACAATAATGCTAAAATTATCCATAGCAGAATATGTTTGATTTATTTGAATGACGCCTTGCGGCATCTGAAGTCTTTTCTAAGTAGTTCGTGACGCTTATTAATGATTGAGGCATTAGCTGATCGTCTATGCGCAAAGTTAGCAAAAATTCTCCATTCCACCAAACAAATAGCCCACTTCTTTTCGCCTAGTTTTTAGTGCAATTTTCGGGGTAAGTGGAGGGGCGGAAATGACATGCGTGTCACGCTTTTCTCTCGTGCAAAATAGTAGTCGACGCGCCCCCGCGTCGACCCTAGCGACCAAAGGAAATGATTTGCTTGTCACGCCATTCACTCATGCGCTAAGGGGCAGGCGGGGGCGCCAGCCCTACTACTGTGTTACATTTCGTAACCTATTGCAAAGCCTTATATACGCTACGTTATCAAGCCGTGTTAAACATTCTTTCACATTTGGTACTTACACTTTTTCTCGCCCACCTACCAAAATGAAGCGAAGGGGCAGAATCGTGAAAGGAAGTCGCACGAAAGTGACAAGAAAACTCAAAACTAACTCGCAAAAAAGCCAGTGAAACTTTGTTAAACGATGCCCGTTTCACATTTTTTTGGCCGCACTTTTGCGAAAAACATGGGGTTTTAGCCCCAAAAATCGTCTTTCAGTAGCCTCTAAAAAGGGACTGTCACGCGAAAAAGTGTCAAGTTTTCTGATGTGTTAACCCGTTTAACACTTCAACCAAACCTTGCATCTTAGTGATATATAGCCGATTACTCAATTTTCACATATGTACAAATTTGTTAATTCGCTATTTTTCAACGAAGTGTGACGTGACAGTAGAACATCCGTATTAGATGTTAAATAATTTAATATTATATATATAATATTCTTCCTGTTGTCTTACACTTTGATTGTCACCAAATGTGCGTGACAGCGAACTGTCACGCTATATCAAAAAAATCAGTTTTTCAAGCGCAAAATATTTTTCTTGCATGAATTTATTTTACATTAGTAGTCGAT
>CAVKQP010000300.1:0-2200 GCA_963658165.1 Clostridium sp. CAG:302
TTCCACTACCTGATGCTCTGAAACCTTGTTGAGGGTCTCATCATAGGCGTTTTCCAAGCTCTGCTTGTCTGCGCCCAGGCTGCCGCCATTTTCAAACTCATCCCAATTGAAGTCTGCCAATGGCTGAACGTTCTTGAAATCTGACATAAAAATTAAATGTTTTAAATTAATAAAGTTAGACTTTATGTGAATTAACTAAAAATCGGGTGCAAAGGTACGACTTATTATTCATGCGCGTATAAACCATGCTCGATAATTTATAGATATTTAACGGTTTACCTATTCTATTTGTTCGTATTCGTCGACTATAGCTAGAGAATGGGTAATGAATAGGCTCAAATCATTGTAAGCCTTGATATTATTTTGTAATTTTGTGCCGTACGGAGCACACACTACCGTATAATCTATAGTTAATTATTCACTAAACGATAAGAAATGAAGAATATGAAATGTGTTGCCATTGCTGCGATGGCTATGATGGGAATGGGGTTGTTGCTTTCTTCCTCTTGTGCCGAAAAGGATAAGAACGAGGAAGGCGCAAAGGCGCAAAGCATTGAGTTGCTGAAAACGTCCCAAAGTTGGGATGGTGCAGACCTGCCAGACTATCTGGAGGGGAAGCCCGAACTGCGCGTACTCAAGGTGACATTGCCTCCTCACAGTTCACTTCCGAAGCACCATCACGACATCATGTCGTATGGCATTATCTGCAAAGGACAGCTAACCCTCGTGAGAGAATCTGACGGAAAGGAGAAGACCGTGAAGCAAGGAGAGGCTGTGGTGGAAACAGTCGGCACCGTACACCATGGAGAAAACCGAGGCGACGAGCCTACTGAGCTTTATGTGTTCTATCTTTCCAAGGAAGGCACTCCCCTTTCTGTGGCAGATGAATGAAAAAAATTATCCCCCGATTCACATCGGAGGATAATAACAACACAAACACAAAAATGGTCTGGATGCGTTTAGCATAGCCAAACCTATCATTAATCTAAGGCGCCGATATTGGGTGAGACGCCTTAGCATTACATGATTCCGTCTTCACGCAACTTCTGTTGCCACTTCCACGCCGAAGCGAGGATGTCTTCAAGTGGGGTTTCTGCTTTCCAGCCCAACACTTCGTTGGCTTTCTTCGGGTCTGCCCACACCTTTTCTATATCTCCTTCACGGCGGGGAGCATAAGTCCAATCCACCTTCACGCCTGTGGCTTTCTCAAAACCTTCAACCACTTCGAGGGTGCTCACACCCGTTCCTGTGCCAATGTTGAAAATCTCCACAGGTGCTGTGTCTTTTTCCAACACGCGCTCCATGGCTTTCACATGAGCCTTGGCAAGATCTACCACATAGATGTAGTCGCGGATGCAAGTGCCGTCGGGCGTATTGTAATCGTTGCCGAATATCTTGAGTTGCTTGCGGATGCCCATAGCGGTCTGCGTCACATAAGGGATGAGGTTCATCGGTACGCCGTTGGGCAATTCGCCGATAAGCGCCGTTGGATGGGCACCAATCGGGTTGAAATAGCGCAAGATGATGCTCTTGATCGAAGCACCACTATGGATATAGTCTTGAATAATCTCTTCGTTAATCTGCTTGGTATTACCATACGGACTGAGTGCTTTTTGTATAGGTGCGTCCTCAGTCACAGGAAGATGCTCGGGTGAGGGCTGTCCATACACCGTACAACTAGACGAGAAGATGATGCCCTTCACGTCATAACGAGGCATGAGTTCCAATAAGTTCAGCAGAGAGGTGATGTTGTTACGATAATATAGCAAAGGCTTTTCCACACTCTCGCCCACTGCTTTACTGGCTGCAAAGTGGATGATGCCTGAGATTTCGGGATATTTCTTGAACACGTTTTCGATGGCAGACTTGTCACAGATGTCTACGTTCTCGAAAGCTGGACGCACGCCAGTAATCTTTTCTATGCCGTCGACTACTTCTGCCTTTGAGTTAGAAAGGTTGTCTACGATTACTACCTTGTAACCGGCTTGTTGCAATTCTACCGTTGTGTGGGAACCAATAAAACCAGTTCCGCCCGTCACCAAAATGGTTTGTTTCATGGTAATGCTAAGTTTGAATAATTGATTGTGTTTCTGCCTACAAATTTACGGCATTATTTTGTACTTTCAAAACAAATGTTCGAGAATTTACCCCAGTTCGGGATAAGAAACCTTATTGAATGGAAGTTTAGAAGTCTTCACAT
>CAVKQP010000301.1:0-2195 GCA_963658165.1 Clostridium sp. CAG:302
AATGTTTCATTCCCTCTCACCATGTTGGGATGGAATCTAGGGGAAAAGATTAACCCCATCATGTACACCGTGCATGAATGGCAGAGCAATAAAGGAATGCCATTCTATAAAAACGTCGAAAACGAAGGAATAGCACTATGAGTCTTACATCAGAAGAAAGAAATAGCCTTGTAGACTTGCGATTAAGTAAGGCAACAGCCCTACTCAATGAGGCAGAACAAATGGTGAAATTGCACTATTGGGATATGGCTGCCAATAGGTTCTATTACTCTTGTTTTCATGCAGCCCAAGCGTTGCTCGTGTCTCATGGTTACTCTGCCCATACACACGAAGGAACAATATCGATGTTTGGACTTCATTTTGTAAAAACAGGACTTGTTAGTCTTGAACTCGGTGCTTTCTTTTCTCGCATGGAACAATTGAGAAAGAAAGCAGACTACAACTGCAATTATGATGTTACTCAAGCCGAAGTAGAAACAATGATTGCTCCTGCCTATGGTTTTGTAAGAGAAATAAAAGTCCTGGTCAGCAAGGTATAATCGTCTTGTTTAGTAGTCGACGCGCCCCCGCGTCGACCTTAGCACAAAAGCAACTACACCTTTCAGTAATTATCTTCACCAAGCCTAGGGGATGCGGCGAGGGCGCCGCACCTACTATTACTTGCGAAAGTGTGGGTCTTGACACGTGACATTTCTCCTCTCGACAGACGTACGAATTTCGGGGGGCGGATATATGTTATATATCTTGCTTATATTCAGATGTTTTTGTAAATTTCCTCAGAAACATGCCCATATTCTGTGAAATTATCTGTAATTTTGCACCTCGTTGACACCATAAAAGAAAAACAAGAATGAATACACTCTATAGAATATCGCACTGGACAGAAGGACACATCACACTATTTGTTGTTGTCGTTTCTGCCTTGGCACTTCTCGTGCCTCCCTCGTTCACATGGATTTCCCCATCGGCTATCACACCTATGCTTGGCATCGTCATGTTTGGAATGGGACTGACGCTGAAGCCTAGCGACTTCAAACCTGTGCTGATGCACCCTAAGGATATTATAGTGGGCGAACTCGCACAGTTTATCGTGATGCCATCCACGGCATGGATACTCTGCAAGGTTCTCCAACTGCCCACCGATTTAGCGTTAGGAGTGGTGCTCGTAGGCTGCTGCCCTGGTGGCACGGCGAGCAACGTGATCACCTATCTCGCCAAGGGCGACATTGCGCTGAGCGTGGGCATGACTGCTGTGTCTACATTGGTTGCCCCGATTGTCACACCTGCGTTGGTGTTGCTGTTGGCAGGCAAGCAGGTGGATGTAGATGTGTGGGGCATGTTTATGAGCATTGTCCAAGTGGTCATCTTGCCCATCATACTCGGCTTTGCCGTCAACCACTATTTCCGTCGCTTCACGGAGCGCATCGTCCCATTGCTCCCTATGGTGTCCACCCTGGCGATAGCTGCCATCATCGGTATTGTGGTGAGTCACAATGCTGCCCGCATCGTCACATGCAGCTTGTTGGTGGCTGTGGCGGTTATCTTGCACAATCTGTTTGGTTTGGCGCTTGGCTATGGTGCAGCCCATATGGTCGGCATGAGTCGTGACAAGCGCGTGGCCATATCTATTGAGGTGGGCATGCAGAACTCAGGACTCGCCACCTCGCTTGCTGCTACCCATTTTGCAGCCTTCCCTATGGCGGCTGTGCCAGGTGCCATCTTTTCTGTGTGGCACAATTTCTCGGGAAGTATCGCTGCCCAGATATTCCGTCGCATTCATGCGCGCAAGGAAAAGCACGCATCGTAAGTGTGTGTGCTGGGAGTCGTAAATGGCAGGTTTAGACCTCATAAGAGGCATGTCTACGATGCTTAAGTCGGTGTCTTCTCACAAGGATATGTACGGAGTAGGCGGCAAGATTGCAAGTTTTTGAAAAAAAGCAAACAAAAAATTTGGCGTTACAAGAAATAGTTAGTACCTTTGCATCCGCATTTAAGACCTATTTGCAGTAAGTTCTCGAAAGAACAACCGAAAAGGAAGTTTGGGTGAGTGGCTGAAACCAGTAGTTTGCTAAACTGCCGTGCGGGTAACCGTACCGGGGGTTCGAATCCCCCAGCTTCCGCAAAGGTTATGATGCAAAACCATGGTGGATTCATCTAATGGTTAGGATACAAGATTCTCAATCTTGGCATAGGGG
>CAVKQP010000302.1:0-1364 GCA_963658165.1 Clostridium sp. CAG:302
GAGTGTGCCCAAAGAGATATAACTATTACCATTTACCTGCGGCATACGCACCGGATTCTTCTCAATTACAGTCTCGCTATCAATATTGAATCCTTTGAAATCTTCGTCCACCTTAATTACATAAGGTTGGTTCACAAGCATAGTGTCTACTTGCCCGAAGTGAATTTCATTGGAATAGCCATCTTCAAACTGATATGCCTTCATACCCTCCGGCACACAGCATGTAAACGGAAGTGTAAGGGTATTTGCGCTGTCGGCATCAAAAGTACAATTAAAGGAAACCGCCTGTGCTGTGAAAGCTTTGGGCACATCATAGTCGTGCTCGTTAGTAAGGTTATACTTGGCACATTTCAAGTTACCACTCTTGCCATAAACTACGTTGTCGTGGTATGAATCACCAAACGATTCGGGTACATATACTATAGCCTTGTCGCTGACACCAAGTTCTTCGGTATTATCTTCCATCGAAGAGCACTCGCTGATGTCAAGCCAACGAAGGGCTTGGTTATTAGCAAAGGCATTAGGTTCGGCATACTTGAGAGTGGTTGGCAAAGAGAGGTGCTGCAAACTTGACATATTACTGAAATCATTTACATGCACAGAATCTACCGACGTCTTGTTGAGCATTGTAAGGTCGCAGACGTCCTCGCAATGATTTTTGAAGAGATTTTTGAAACTCTTCACCTGTTCAAGATCATCACTATTGACAATGGCGTGTCGACCAAGAGCACGGAATGTTGCTTCTTCGTCAAAGTTGATACCAATGTTATTTGCGTGAGATGTGTACTCAGTATCTGAAGTGTAGTCTTTTACGAGACTTTTAGGAACATAGAAATGGTCCACCTTCAACACATCGCCCTCAAACGTAGGATCTGTGAACGCATCACCATCGAGTTCGGGTTTTGATTTGCAGAGCATCACTATAGACTTCAAGTTGTTGCACTCACCGAGAGCATCATTTTCTATGTTTGTCATGTTGTCGCCTACCACAAGTTTCTTGAGATTATACATATCATAGCATGACTCATAACCAAGTTCAACAGCAGAGCGCGGAAGAATGAGAGTTTGAATATTATCGAGAGCACGGAACATTCCACGTGGAATCTTATTGCTTTCTTTGATCCAATGTTTATAACTCTCAGCTTCCAACTGAAGACCAAATATTGTGGGATTATAACCAAAGACGGTCGGATCATCTTCTTTGACGATATCAGCATCATAGAGGTCGAGATATGAAAGATTAGATAGGTAAACCCGGGCGAAATTACAAACATCACGTCCTCCGAGCAAACGAAGCACTGCTATATCCTCTCCACCAAGAGGTCCATTTACCTTCAATGCTTTAATATAGCTGTAGTCTCCGC
>CAVKQP010000302.1:1374-2174 GCA_963658165.1 Clostridium sp. CAG:302
TACGCATATTAGACGCCCAGAATGATTTTTCCTCAACCGTTACCTTAAGACCAAGCGCTTCAGCCAAGGTATTTTGCTTTGTAAGCGTTACTTCTATCAAATCATCAGTATCGGTATTTGCACCAACTACCTTGATGTGGCTGGCATATTGTGGCCATGCCTTGCGAAAGGCTTCCGCCATTCCTTCTGTTACATAAACTACAAAATCCTTACGAATTGTTTCAAAGGCATTGTCTACCAAAATAGGAACACGATTGCACAAAGCCCAAATGGTATGCAATGAAGAACAATCCTTGAAAGCTCCATCTGAAATGGCTATAAGATTAGCTGGCAACGACACTTCTTCAAGGTTTTCCATACCGACAAAAGAACTATCGCCCAAAGCAATCACTTCGGTATAGAACAATTCGTTGAAATTCTTGATATCCTTATTATTGCATAGCCAACCAGAAATATCGGAAATTTCAATAATATCACTGGGAGAATACACATGGTGTTTCTTCATGACTTCGGTCAGTGCTTCATCGACAAATCCATATGTTATAGTGTCAGCATAATGATAGTATCCGTACTTGCTCACATAGTCAGATATTGACTCTTTTGGTACTACAACAGCCTTTATTGGTGTACTATTTTTATCCCATGCAGAGTCATCTGTATTAGGAGCTTTCTTGTTGAACATCACAAGGTAGTCGAGCGACATATCATTGTAAACAACATTCTTCGCCACTTCTGTAACATTGTCGCCTACCACAAGCGTCTTCAGATTAGCGCAGTACGAAACGGCATACTTCTTAATC
>CAVKQP010000303.1:0-2153 GCA_963658165.1 Clostridium sp. CAG:302
ATCCTCGGCTGCGGCATGGTGGACCCACACGACTTGGAGGCTTGCGGCATCGACAGCAACGTCTATACAGGTTATGCCTTCGGAATGGGCGTGGAGCGCATCACCAACTTGAAGTACCGTGTGAGCGACCTACGACTGTTCTCAGAGAACGATACCCGTTTCTTGAGGGAATTTGAATCAGCCAAATAACAACGCAACTACACATTCCATATTTTGATAATTTAAAAGGTGAATGCTTGTGTTCCCCCATCCATGTGGGGCACAAGACATTCACCTTCGTTATAATCGCGTTTTACAAATATAATATCATTCGTTGGGGGCAACGTATTTGTCGCCAGTCTGCTTGATCAGCTCACGTGCATATTTCTCAGGGTATCCCGGACGTTTGGGGCGAGCGCCGATGCCGGTCTCCGTTCTCTCAAACACGCCCTTGTCGGAAGGCTTGACGATCATGTCATTATACTTTACCACAAGATAGGTAAACAAGCGTTTCCAACGATCCAGCATCTGCTGAGCTTTCTCATTGCCATAATCATTCAGGTAGGTCACCGCTTGGGCGGCATCCTGGTTGTAGAGTTGCAAAGCCTTGTCTTCCACCTCTTTCTGATGAGCGAAATAACTGCTTTCCAAACTGTCTCTGACAGCCTTCAAGTCATCGAACATCAGGCTATAACGAGGATACACCAAATTGCTAGTCATGTTGCAAACCCAATAAGCATTCTTGTCGGAGAAGGTCAAGGCATCCGCACCTGGCGTGTTGTAACACTCAGGCTGAACGGTGGATGAGCAATAAACGGGCGTATAGGCCACCATATTGCCATCGTCGTTGCCAAACCAGAGCACACCTCCTATCTCGCGCGGCAACCACGAACGCATCTGGCTCACATAGGAGAAGCCCGTCTGCTGGGTGCTGGTAGGACGCTCATTGAAACATTGCTTTCCGTCCACCTTGAACATCAAGGGAGTCGGGCGATAAGGCATCTGCCAAATACCACCGCCGATATTGTCGCCATCCTCTGCCACCGACAAAGGAGTGCCCTCATAGTGGTCGCGCATACAAGCCTGCACCTCCTGCACGCTCACCTTGTGGTTGGGAACGATCCAAAGAGGCATGTCCTCCGCGTTAGGATCCTTGCCCAAAGCCCAGGGCAGATAACGGCTCATGTCAGCAAAATGATTGAAGAAAGCCCAAGCACGAGCGTCGCAGAAGCGGCGTCCAGAGAAATCAGGCTTGGCATAGGCCATCTTCCAGGAGAAATCGGCGTCCTTGCCGGTAAACCATCCCTTGCTGCGGGCGAACGACACCACGTCCTTGGCATACATCACATTCTTCTTGTCCTTCATGTTGAACTTACCGATGCGGCTCTGGTTGGCATGGGCACAGATGGCATCGTCGGGGATGCGCTGAGCCACCCAGACCACGCCCTTGCTGCCCGGTCCCTTGCCCATCATCTCCATGATCCAAGCCTCGTTGGGGTCGCAGATGGTAAAGGTCTCGCCCTCGCTGTTGTAGCCGTAGGTGTTAGCAAGGGTGGTCATCACCTTGATGGCCTCGCGCGCGGTCTTGCTGCGCTGCAAGGCGATATAGATGAGCGAGCCATAGTCGATGATACCCGTAGAATCCACCATCTCCTCACGTCCTCCATAGGTAGTCTCACCGATGGTGACCTGATACTCGTTGATATTGCCGATCACATTATAAGTCTCCGCAGCCTCGGGGATTTCGCCATGATAAACCTTGGTGTCCCAATCGAAAATCTTGCGCATCTCGCCCTTGGCATGCTTGCCTGCGGGATAATGGCACAAGCCGATAAACATGCCATAATCATCCGCATTGTAGGAGCAGATGACCGAGCCATCCGTCGAAGCATTCTTTCCTACAATGAAATTCGTACATGCTTCCGCCGTACCAATGGAAGCAGCAGCCATCAGAGCCGCCGCCAATATATTCTTCTTCATATACTTTTCTTTGAAAAACAATTGAATTCTTCACTCTTCGTTCTTCACTCTTCACTTCATTACTCGCACGCCTTGAAGCTCATGTCCAATCCCTTCACACTATGAGTGAGAGCACCGACTGAAATGAAGTCGACACCCTGCTCGGCATAGTCGCGGATGGTGTCGTAGGTGATGCCACCAGAAGACTCAGTCTC
>CAVKQP010000304.1:0-2151 GCA_963658165.1 Clostridium sp. CAG:302
TTCCTGTACGTTGTGATACACCTTGTCTTTTAGGCTCCAGCTTTAAGATGGGAGCCACGATTTGAAATACTGCCATATTATTTGTTTTTTAATGAGTTTTTTAATACTAAATCCGCAAGTTCATCGAAGTAAGCAGCATCTTTAATGGCTGCATCCTGCTCACCAGTTATCTGTGCGGCTATTGATTTTTTGTTCATAATGAGTTTGTACAAATAGGTGTCAATGGTATCATTGCCTATCAGTATCCACGATGTGACCGCATTCTTTTGTCCATTACGGTAGGCTCTTGCTTCAGCTTGCAAAAGATCCGCTGCGGTCCATGGAAGCTCAATGAAAAGGACATTTGATGAAGCTGTCAGTGTGAGACCAACACCGGCGGCTTTGATTGAGCATACGATGATACGTTTCTTGTGGGCTTGGAAAGAATCAACCGCCCATTGTTTCTGAGCAAGATTGTCGGCACCTGTGACCGTGCAAACATTATCTGGGAATTCGTTCTTTATTGCTTGTACGACATCACGATGTTCTGCAAACACGATTATCTGTTCTTCCGTATCGTGCAAGAACTCTATTGCAGCTTTCATCTTTCCGCGTCCAGATATAGTGCGCAAGTTCATGAAACGTATGAGTGCTTTCATTCGCAATTTGCGTTTTGCTTCCGCATCGGTGCATCCTTTGTATTCTTTCAAATAGGAAAGAAGGTCTTTCTCGCACGTTTCATACTCCTCCCTAGTGTCACTATCTATTTCAGTCATGATAGTCGTGCGTGTCATTGGAGGGAGATCCTTCAGTACATTTTCCTTCTCTCTTCTGAAATAGCAGTTATTCACAAGATAAGAATGCAAATCGTCAAGGTTTTTATTTTCCTTGTATTTGTTCACGAACTCACCATATCCACCCACCTCGTTTATTCTGCCAAGGATGGCAAGCTGACAAGCCAAATCCGTGGCATGGTTTACAACAGGAGTACCAGTCAGCTCTATCACATATTCCTTGCCTTTCGCAATGCCCATAATTATCTTAGACTGTCTTGTGCTTGGGTCCTTCACTCTTGCACTTTCGTCTATGATGATGCTTTTCAACGAGTTTACGACAGGTTGAAAAATGAAGTTCTTCAGCTTGAGGGGTTTTGAGCCAAGGTCAACAACAAAATACTTGGCGAGTGATTCGTAATTGCATATAACCACATCGAATAAGTTCATCGTTGTTATGTGATATGGGAATGTGGCAAGTACAGAGTCTGTGAGAATCAACGGACGTAAGTCTGTGAAGTTTTTGACCTCTCGTTCCCAGTTTATCTTAAGTGCAGAAGGGCAAATGACCAAGCATGGAGTGGCTTTTGCCCGTTCAATGGCTACTATAGACTGTGCTGTTTTACCCAATCCCATAGAATCGCCGTTGATAAGCCGTTTCATCTCTAGTTCTTTCTTGACACCCTCTTCTTGATATTCGTATAATTTGAATTTCGCCATATTATATTAAAGTCCATATTCGGAAAGCCCATTCGTTAGCCTTTTCTTCACCGCGTTTAAACAACTCGTCACCACGCTCAATTTTCTTGTAGAACACCTTTTTTGTTGTCTTGGACACGCCGTAGATAAAATCGCAATTACCCCAGTTGGGGTTGAGTGAATGAACAAGATTCATATACCAAGCACGACTCCTATCCCAATCTACGAAGTCGATTTGAGCTTCAAACTGCGACATTGTCGTGGCGGCAGTTGTTTTTAAATCACCACCAAATGAGCCAAGCCACCAATCGAACTTGCATCTAACAGGGAGCGAAAACCGAAATCCGTGGTAATTGAAATCCATCTTTTCATTAACAAAGAAACGTTGCCCCTCAGCGTATTCAAGGACAAAGGCAAGAAAAGAATCTTTCTTTGCATGGTTTTTCAGTGCGGACAGCCTTTCTTTGCCCCATTTCCATTCTTCTGCCGTATATTTCTCGTCATCAACAGTTCTTCTGTAATGATTGCACTTCTCTGGTTCCGTCACAAGAGCATCAACGAGGGTGCCAAGATGGAAGGCTTTCTTCTTACTCTCCTCTCCAACGAAATTCAACTTCGGGTTGAGCGCAAATTTAAGAGCGGTGAGGTCCGAATTGGAAACCTCACCGCGTGAATAATATGGATCAAATGGGTTTTCAGC
>CAVKQP010000305.1:0-2147 GCA_963658165.1 Clostridium sp. CAG:302
CTATCTTATTAATCACCGTTATCTTGACGGCTGCTGTATTGGTAGTAGGAGCTTATGTAGTTGCGAAACTCATTGGTCCTCGCTCGTACAACCCCGTGAAAGGACAACCGTTTGAGTGTGGTATTCCTACACGTGGAACCTCATGGCTCCCCGCAAGCTTGGGATACTATCTCTTCGCTATCCTTTTCCTCGTGTTCGACATCGAGACCGTGTTCCTGTATCCTTGGGCAGTCGTAGTGAAGCAGTTTGGAGCCATGGCACTTTGTAGCATTGGCTTTTTCATGCTGGTATTGGTATTTGGCTTGGCTTACGCCTGGCGGAAAGGAGCGCTGGAATGGAAGTAAGAAAGCCCGTTATCAAGAGTATCCCTTATGGCGAGTTTAAGGACAACGAAGGACTCGAAAAGATTGTAAACGAGTTGCATGAGGGTGGCGTGAATGTAGTTGTAGGATCGCTTGACCAGGCTATCAACTGGGGACGTTCCAATTCTCTTTGGTCTCTCACTTTCGGTACCAGTTGTTGCGGTATCGAATTTATGGCAGTGGGCTGTGCTCGCTATGATTTCTCCCGTTTTGGTTTTGAGGTTACGCGAAACTCACCTCGTCAGGCAGACTTGATTATGTGTGCTGGTACGATTACCAACAAGATGGCACCTGTGTTCAAGCGCTTGTATGACGAGATGGCAGAACCTAAGTATGTAGTGGCTGTAGGCGGATGTACCATCAGTGGAGGCCCGTTCAAGAAGAGCTACAACGTGGTGCGCGGCATCAGTGAACTGGTGCCCGTTGACGTTTATGTACCAGGTTGCCCGCCCCGTCCAGAGGCTATTCTCTATGGTATGATGCAGTTGCAGCGCAAGGTGAAGGTCGAGAAGTTCTTCGGTGGCGCTAACCACAAGATGACCGCAGAGGAGAAAGAACGCTCTATGAGCAAAGGCGGTCTGCGTGGCTTGAGCAACGAAAATCTCGTAGCTACCCAAAAACTCGGACAGAAAGAGCCGATTATTGTGACCGATGTGCCCGAAGACTTCGATGCACAGAAGGGAATAACAGAATAATATAATAAGGTATAAGACATGAAACTGAACAACATTGAACTCACATTCGATAACTTTGCCAAGGAGATGGCAAAGTTGAAGAACGAGAAACATTTCGACTACCTTGTTACCATCATTGGCGAAGATTTCGGAGAAGAAGGCCTTGGATGTATCTATATTCTTGAGAATACGGACAACAACGAGCGCTGCTCTGTGAAGACCATTGCCAAGAAAGTGGATGGAAGTGATGTCATTCCGACGGTCATCGGCTTGTGGAAGGTGGCAGACTTGCTCGAGCGTGAGGTGTTCGACTTTGTAGGCATCAAGTTCCTCGGTCACCCCGACATGCGTCGCTTGTTCCTTCGCACAGACTTTAATGGTTATCCTCTTCGCAAGGACTTCGACATGAGTCCTGAGGCTAACAAGTTCCCATTTACGGATGAACCAGAGTCGGATTATACCGTAGAATATAATCTCGATGGTGAAGGTCATCTCGTTGCGACAAAGCACCGCTTGTTTGAGGAGGACGACTATGTAGTCAACATTGGTCCTAACCACCCTTCTACCCACGGTGTGCTCCGCTTGCAGACTGTATTGGACGGCGAAATCGTTAAGCGCATCTATCCACATCTCGGTTATATCCACCGTGGTATCGAGAAGATGTGGGAAGGCATGACCTATCCTCAGACATTGGCGATGACCGACCGTCTGAACTATCTCTCAGCCATGATGCACCGTCATGCACTTGTGGGCGTGATAGAGGAGGGTATGGGTATTGAACTCTCAGACCGTATCCATTACATCCGCACCATCATGGACGAGTTGCAGCGTATCAATAGCCACTTGTTGTATCTCGGTTGTACTGCACAGGACTTGGGCGCACTCACTGCGTTCCTCTATTGCATGCGCGATCGTGAACACGTGCTCAACGTGATGGAAGAAACCACTGGTGGTCGACTCATTCAGAACTACTATCGCATTGGTGGATGTCAAGCAGACATTGATCCGAATTTCGTGGCTAACACGAAGAAACTCTGCAAGTATCTTCGTCCAATGATACAGGAATACCTTGACGTGTTTGGTGACAACGTGATCACACACAACCGTCTTG
>CAVKQP010000306.1:0-2142 GCA_963658165.1 Clostridium sp. CAG:302
ATGGTATGGAAAGACCGGCAGCCGAGGTGGTTGAGGCTTGGGCTGTAGATAACAGGAAACTGTTGTGGAACAACGACCTTTGGGGAGAGAACGGCTCTTTCTCCGACCGTCTGCTACAGATACACCAATTCCCTGAACTCTTCATCCAGGCAGAGCATACGGCGCAAGTGGACAAGATGGTAAGCCGACAGGTGCAAGAAGACTTCAAAGACCACAGGATAAACATCTTGGCTTGTTCCACGACGATGGAGATGGGTGTCGACTTGGGTGACTTGGAGTTGGTGATGATGACCTCGGTACCACCGATGCCCTCCAACTACAAGCAGAGAGCCGGTCGTAGTGGACGACGCGGTCAGGTGCGCAGTGCCTGTGTGACGCTGTGTGGTTCGGATGCCGTGGGTATCAGGACGCTGCTGAACCCGATGGAGAATGTCATACTCAGAAATGTCAGTTCGCCAACGGTAGATTTGAACAGTGCCCAAGTAATCCAACGCCACATCAATTCGTTCCTAATTAGGGAGTTCGGAGTGTTTGGCATGGCTGGGGGAAGCATCACAGAACAAGTGATAAGCTACTATACCAAGTATAAGATAGTGCCCAAGGGCGATAGCAATCTTTTCGAGATAAAGAAGGCTGACAATGCTCCCGTCTGTCCGCTGGATGGTTTAGGTGACGAAACAGGGACACCCTATGAGGCATTCAACAACAAATGCAGCGAGGCTCTAAGCGATGAACTCCGCAGGAAGATTCGCATTCTTCTTGACGGCACTATATTCAGTAGTCGTCCGCCGCAGTATGTAGTGAGCAAAGCACGCGAGATGAACGAAAACTGCTATGCGGAACTGGAGTTGCGCATACAGGACTATGCCGAACCATACAAAAACGCCAAAAGTGCCAAGCAACAGACATTCTTCGAGATGAAGTTCATCGAGCCGTTGGCATCACGGTTGCTCTCGTATTGGGCAACACATCGTTTCACCCCCAATGCCAACATGCCAGTGAACGTGGTAGAGTTTGACATCAATTCTGCGTCACAGAACACCTATACATTGGTAACGCCGTCGAATCCATCATACCCCTTACGCACGGCATTGTCGCAATATGCGCCAGGCAACCCTATTGCAAGGGATGGCATGGTGCGCATTGTGCGTGGCATCAGATATACCAATTTCTTCAAACCTGAAGTGACGTTCAAGAAGCTCTACTTCAACCGTGAGCAAGTGGTAATCGACACCAAGGACGAATTGGACAATCTGGAGAAATGGAGGGTGAGCGCAAGCACAGAACTCGACTTGTTGCAGCCAGCAGAGTTCATTCCCGACATGAACGAGTCGGCCAGTCGCATACTGGACAAGAATGTCTATACAAGAGTGAGCGCACAGTTGATAGGTGCCGACGAGTGGAAGCAAGACCGCATCGAGCCTCATCTCTTCGATACGCGCAGTAGCAGAGAAAGTGGCAACGGCCAGATACTCTATTACAACGAAGGAACAGGTTTTGGCTATTGCCATTGCACCAAGTGTGGCAAGACCGTACTGGAAAGTTGGCCCGCTGCTTCATCAAGCGACCCTGAGAAGATGCCCTCTGAGATGAACCCTATCTCACCCGAGGATACAGACAAACCCGACTATCACTTCTCGCTCGTAAGAAAAGGCAAGAAACCGAATAAGTGCTTGGGATGTGGAAATACGGATTACATCAAACGCAATGTGGTGCTTGGTGATACGATACAGACCGACTATACGGAGGTAAGAATACGTCACTTCCAGAAAGACTGGATCAACAGTCGCAATGCGGAAGAAAACCTGCTCATCACGCTGGGACTGCTCTTTGCGAGAGCCCTTGCCGAGGAACTGAACGTGGAACGTACAGACCTCGACTTCACCATCACGCCTAACGGGCATATCTGTATCTTCGACACAAATCCAGGTGGTTCAGGCTATTCCAACCAAATGGCTGCTATGGACTTGATGAAGTCTGTGATAGAGCGTGCGTGCGGAATAGTGGAAGCTGCGGAACAATCAGGGAACAAGGAGGCACTCATAGATAAGTTCACTCTGCACTACATCAACCATATTGACATCAAGGCAGCAAGAGAGTGGATTGACGAAGAACGCTCTGCAAGAAAGGTGTTGCCCGATG
>CAVKQP010000307.1:0-2134 GCA_963658165.1 Clostridium sp. CAG:302
ATGTTGGGCAAGCTGAAAATCGGGGGCATTTCCCTTGGAGTCACCTTCGTATTGTTCTGTGGCATTGTGGCTGGTCACTTTGGTTTTACCGGTCCAACACCAATCCTAAACTTCCTGCAAGACTTTGGTCTTATCCTGTTCGTCTTCTGCATTGGCTTGCAAGTAGGCCCTGGATTCTTCGAGAGTTTCAAGAAAGGTGGCGTGGCACTCAACGGAATGTCAATATTGATGATCTTCCTCAACATCGTCGTGATGTTCGCATGCTACTACCTGCTCTTCGACACGTCCGACAAGACCAACTTGCCCATGATGATTGGCGTGCTCTATGGTGCCGTCACCAACACGCCTGGTCTTGGTGCTGCCAACGAGGCGTTGACCTCCGTCTTCACCGATGGCCAAATCCCGCAGATTGCCAACGGATATGCTTGTGCCTATCCTCTCGGCGTGCTCGGAATCATTGGCGCGACCATTCTCATCAGGTTCATCACCAAGACCGACCTCAAGAAAGAAGAGGAGGAATTGGAAGCCGAGGAGGCTGCCAACCCTCACGCCAAGCCTTTGGCCATAACGCTTGAGGTGAGCAACGTGTATCTCGCCGGCCGCACATTGTCACAGATCAGCGAGTTTCTCGGACGCGACATCGTGTGCACACGCATACTGCACCAGGGCGAGATGTCTATTCCAAACAAGAACACCAAGTTTGAGATTGGCGACAAGTTGCACATCGTGTGCGCGGAGGCAGACGCGGAGGCCATAAGGGCGTTTATCGGCCCTGAGACTGATTTCGAATGGGAGAACGCCAAAACGGAAAACCAGCCGATGATCTCAAAGCGCATCATCGTCACCAACCCGAAGATGAACGGTAAGACTCTCGGCAAGATGCACTTCTCATCGGTCTACCGTGTCAACATCACGCGCATCACCCGTCAAGGCATGGATCTCTTCGCCTCTCGCAACCACCACTTCCACATTGGCGACCGCGTCATGGTCGTTGGCCGTGAGGAAGATGTCAATCGCGTGGCTGATCTCATGGGAAACTCGGCACGCAGCCTTAACGTGCCCAACATCGCCACTATCTTCATCGGAATCGTCATTGGTATCATCTTCGGAAGCATTCCTATCGCCGTACCTGGCGTGCCAGTGCCGTTGAAGCTCGGCCTTGCCGGCGGTCCTCTCATCATAGCCATTCTCATTGGCCGTTTTGGCTACCGCATCAAGCTCGTCACCTACACCACGACATCTGCCAACATGATGCTCCGCGAGATGGGTCTCGCACTATTCTTGGCAAGCGTGGGCATCAAGGCTGGTGCCGGATTCGTAGACACAGTCGTGCAAGGCGATGGCCTTCTCTATGTGCTCGCCGGATTCTTCATCACCGTCATACCAATCCTCATCGTAGGTCCTTTGGCAAGGTGGAAGTTCAAGTTCAACTACTTCACCCTCATGGGCATGATAGCCGGTACATATACCGACCCACCAGCGCTTGCTTATGCCAACGCGAGCTGCTCAAAGGAGGCACCTGCCATTGGCTATTCCACAGTTTATCCGCTGTCGATGTTCTTGCGCATTTTCACCGCGCAAATATGCGTACTGTTCTTCTGCGGGTAACAACCTGCAGATATTAAATATCTACTTACAGGGGCGACCCTTGTGATCGTTCGCACGCCGAATGGCAAAACGCCATGGGCACGACGTGACAACATCAGTTGTCATAACGATGCGGACGACCACAAGGGTCGCCCCTGTTAAGTTGTACCGTAGGCCGTAGCAGAAATAAAAAACCGCATAAAACAGTAAAAAAGATTCCGCAATAGTTTGCTATTTGAAAAAGATGGTTTATCTTTGCCCCGCACTATATAAACAATTGTAATCTATTATTATGTCTAACGAAATTGAAGTGAAAGAACTGAGCGATGTCGTCGTGCGCTTCTCGGGCGACTCAGGCGATGGCATGCAGCTTGCAGGAAACATTTTCTCCACTGTCTCCGCAACGGTAGGCAATGGAATATCCACATTCCCCGACTATCCTGCTGACATTCGCGCCCCGCAAGGCTCGCTTACAGGCGTGAGCGGCTTCCAAGTGCACATCGGCGAAGGCAAGGTTCTCACACCTGGCGACAAGTGCGACGTACTC
>CAVKQP010000308.1:0-2129 GCA_963658165.1 Clostridium sp. CAG:302
CCATCGTACTAGGGTGCATTGGCCATCGCACCGTAGTGCATTTTTAAATGGATTAAGTCAATTATTCCTTTCGCATACTCAGATTTTTCCATTAACTTTGCAAGAAAGTAATACAAACCTTATGCGCGTACTGATTGTAAACACAAGCGAGAAGACCGGTGGGGCAGCAGTTGCCGCCAATCGTCTGATGGATGCACTTAACAACAATGGCGTTAAGGCAAAGATGTTGGTGCGAGACAAGATGACGACCGACATCTCCGTTGTTGGCTTGCGCCATACGTTTTGGACGATATGGAATTTCCTTTGGGAGCGTTGGTGCATCTTCTGGCATCTGCATTTCTCTAAGCTGCATCTTTGGGAGATAGATATGGCTACTGCCGGTTCTGATATTACCAAACTTCGTGAGTTTCGCGAGGCTGATGTCATTCATCTTTCTTGGGTGAATCAGGGGATGCTCTCGCTGAAGGGTATCCGTAAGATCGTGAAAAGTGGCAAACCGATGGTTTGGACGATGCATGATATGTGGCCTGCTACGGGCATTTGTCATTATGCCCGAGGTTGTAACCATTATGCCTCTGCTTGTGGCAACTGTACTTTGCTACCTAATGGAGGAGGTAATCACGACTTGTCTTCCAAGGTGTTTCAGCGCAAGATGTCGCTTTATCAAGGTGCCAACATCTCGTTTGTAGCTTGTAGTAAATGGCTTGAAAAGCAAGCTGCGGCAAGCGGACTTTTTGTCGGACAGCGTATCACCAACATACCTAATCCTATCAACTCCCGTGTGTTTAGTCCGCACAACAAAGCAGAAGCACGTCTTCGGGCACGTCTTCCTGTTGACAAGCAAATCATCCTTTTTGTATCGCAACGTGTCACCGATGAACGTAAGGGTATGAAGTATTTTGTAGAGGCCATCAACAAGTTGGTCGAAAAACATCCAGAGATGAAGGATAATGCAGCCATTGCTGTCCTTGGCGGTCATTCAGAGGATGTGTCGCTTGCATTGCCCTCCTATCCGCTCGGCTATGTTAACGATGAAAAACAAATTGTCAATGTCTATAATTCGGCTGACGTGTTTGTGCTCCCATCGTTAGAAGACAATCTCCCCAACACCATCATGGAAGCCATGGCGTGTGGCGTGCCTTGTGTAGGATTTAGGATAGGCGGTATTCCTGAGATGATAGACCATCAGAAGAATGGCTATGTAGCAACCTATAAAGATGTCGGTGATTTGTGCAACGGCATCCATTGGATTTTGGCGGAAAGCGACAAAACGCAACTCTCCCAAGCATGCGTGCGCAAGGTGTCGCAATGTTATTCACAGAATGCAGTAGCCATGAAATATATCGAAGTATACAACCAAGTTATGGCATACAGACACTATCGTCTTTAGTAATGTTCATTCAAGCAACGAACCTATGATCAAGTTTTCCATCATTACCATTACCTATAACGCTGGTGCAGTGCTCCGACCCACGGTCGACAGCGTGCTCGCTCAGCAATATCGCCATGTGGAACACCTCATCATCGATGGCGCTTCTACAGACAACACCCTACAGCAAGCCAAGGACTACATGGAGCGTTCCTATGCTGCTGGCAATGGGCACGACATCCGCATCGTTTCCGAACCCGACAACGGCATCTATGATGCGATGAATAAGGGCATTGCCCAAGCCTCGGGCGACTACATCTGTTTTCTCAATGCTGGCGACAGCTTCCCTAGTGCCGATACGCTCGAAACCATTGTGCGCAATGCGGCTCTTGAAGAAGAGAAACGTGGCGGTTTCCCACTGCCTGCCGTGCTCTATGGCAACACCGATATCGTCGATGGCAATGGCAACTTCCTCTATCATCGTCGGCTTGCTCCGCCCGAGCGTCTCACTTGGCGCTCATTCCGACACGGCATGTTGGTTTGCCATCAGGCGTTTTATGTGCGTGCCGATATAGCCAAGAGCGTGCCCTACGACCTACAATATCGCTATTCTGCCGATGTGGACTGGTGCATACGGGTGATGCGCTTGGCGGGTGAACGCGGACTGCCGATGAGAAACGTGCATGTCGTCGTAGCCAACTATCTGCAGGAAGGCACCACCACACGCCACCATCGCGAATCGCTTCGAGAACGCTACCAC
>CAVKQP010000309.1:0-2124 GCA_963658165.1 Clostridium sp. CAG:302
GAAGTGGAGAACGACCTCCAATCGTGGCACAAAGACTATGCACAGGAGGGCGACGACCATGAAGAAGACTTCGCTCATGGACCCAAACCCCACAAGAGTGTGTTTCGCCATATACACGTGAATCATGGCAAATATGTGGAAGATGCCATCGAGAAGGTGAAGGTGGAGATACAGAAAGACACCCAGATACGCCACAAATACTCCACACGCTATCTCGCCATCAAACTGCTTGAGAACGACGCAGAAGCTGAAAAGTTTATCGCCACATTGCCTAACGCACACGACATCATAGCCGTGCGCGATGCCGCAGCAGCAAAAATAAAGGAAGAAACCAAGGAGGATAGCGAAACCGCAGTGATGGATGCGAAATATGCCTTTGTGCATGGTGCCTTGCAAGAGGCGCAGTTTGCCGAGGGCAACAAGAGTGACACCTATCAAGTGACCCACGTGCTCGACAACATCATCACCAACAAATATTTTGGTTTTCCGCTTTTCTTCTTGCTCATCTACGTGATGTTTCAAGTCACTTTCTCGCTCGGACAATATCCGCAAGACTGGATTGAAACAGGAGTGGGAATGCTTGGCGAATGGATTTCGTCAGCGATGCCAGATGGTCCACTGAAGGCTATGCTGGTCGATGGCGTGATTGGCGGCGTCGGCTCGGTCATCGTTTTCTTGCCCCAAATCCTCATTCTCTATTGCTTCATCTCGTTCATGGAAGACAGTGGATATATGGCTCGCGCTGCCTTTATCATGGACAAACTGATGCACAAGATGGGACTACACGGCAAGTCGTTTATCCCGCTCATCATGGGATTCGGCTGCAACGTGCCCGCAGTGATGGCCACACGCACCATTGAGAGCAGACGCAGCCGGCTCATCACGATGCTCATCCTGCCCATGATGAGTTGTTCAGCCCGCTTGCCCATCTATATCATGATCACTGGCACGTTCTTTGCTCTGCAATATCGCAGCATGATCATGATACTACTATATATAATAGGTATAGTCATGTCTATCATTGTGAGTCGCATTTTGAGCAGTTTTGTGGTCAAAGGCGACGACACACCGTTTGTCATGGAGCTCCCACCCTATCGTTTCCCTACCGCCAAAGCCATTGCACGACATACTTGGGAAAAAGGCAAACAATATCTGAAGAAGATGGGAGGCATCATTCTCGTGGCGTCTATCGTGGTTTGGGCGTTGGGCTATTTTCCACACGATGACTCGCTTACCAACCAACAGCAACAAGAACAAAGCTATATTGGCCGACTTGGCAAGACTGTTGAACCCGTGTTTAGAGCACAGGGATTTGACTGGAAACTGGACATCGGACTCATTTCGGGTGTAGGAGCCAAGGAGATAGTGGCGTCGACCATGGGCGTACTTTATGCCAACGATGACACTGTAGCAGACGATGAGGGTGACAACAACGCGAAATACGCCAACCTGTATAAGCGAATGTCTGCAGACGGCATCACACCTCTCATCGCCTTCAGCTACCTGATATTTGTGTTGCTCTACTTCCCCTGCATCGCCACCATTGCCGCCATCAAGAACGAATCGGGCAGTTGGAAATGGGCACTCATAGCTGCCGGATATACCACCGCCTTGGCTTGGATAGCATCGGCATTGGTCTATCAAGTGGGGCGACTGTTGGGCTTCTGATGCTACACACCGACATACGACTCTTAGGAGGCAGTTTTAGCACTCGTAAAACTGCCTCCTATGAGTTTTAAAACAGCCTCTTTCAAAAAGAAAATACCGAATAAACTTTACAAAACCATGCTTTTCAGCCCTACTATACAAACCATTCTCACCTTGCTGCTGGTGGCTCTCGCCGTCGGCTATGCCGCTTATCGCATCTATCTGACGGTGAAAGAGGCTGGAAATCCATGCCATGGGTGCTCTGGATGTGAATTAGGGAAAGCGCTGAAAGGCAAGCATATAAATCGTGCAAAGGGAAACTGTACACACACGAAGCCCCCTTCGATGAAGAAAAATGTTGAAAAAAAGTGTCGTTAATGTTTGGGTAAACGAAATAAAAGTAGTACCTTTGCAATCGCAAATAAGAAATGGTACCTTGGCCGATCGGTTAGGTAACGGTCTGCAAAACCGTGTAGA
>CAVKQP010000310.1:0-2122 GCA_963658165.1 Clostridium sp. CAG:302
ACTGGATTCATGTGGATGACCACAGCTCGGCCGTGTGGGCGGTGCTGACGCGCGGACGCATTGGCGAGACATATCTCATTGGCGCCGATGGCGAGCGCAACAACCGCGATGTGCTTTTGGCGATTCTGGAAGCCATGGGCAAGGCGCCGGACGACTTTGACTGGGTGAAGGATCGTCCGGGGCATGATCGTCGCTATGCGATCGACCATACGAAGCTCACGACGGAATTGGGCTGGACGGCGGAGCATCGGGACTTCTTGTCCGGCTTGAAGGCTACGATCGACTGGTATCGTGAGAACATCGCGTGGTGGCAGTCTGCGAAGGATACGGTGGAAGCCAAATATGGAAAACAGGGGCAGTGAGATGGAAACGATCCAGTCAGGAAACTTCACCTTCACGAAGACCGCTATTGAAGGCGTCATCATCGTGGACGTCAAGTCCTATGGGGACGCACGCGGGTACTTCATGGAGACGTACAAGCGTTCGGACTTTGTGGCGGGCGGCATTGATGTGAACTTTGTGCAGGACAACCAGTCGGCGTCCGTGAAGGGCGTGCTGCGGGGATTGCATTATCAAATCAACCATCCCCAGTCCAAGCTTGTGCGCGTTGTGGAAGGCGCGGTGTTTGATGTGGCTGTGGATCTGCGAAAGAGAAGCGCCACCTATGGGAAGTGGGTTGGTGTAGAGCTCTCGGCAGAGAACCGACGGCAGCTCTTCATTCCTCGAGGCTTTGCGCATGGTTTTTTAGTGCTTTCCGAAAAGGCAGTCTTCTGTTACAAGTGTGATGACGTCTATCATCCCAACGATGAGGGAGGTCTCATGTGGAATGACCCAGCTATTGGTATTAAGTGGCCGGCGGTTCAGGGGGAGGTGTTGTTTTCCGAGAGACACATTCTGTTGAGTGAGAAAGACAAGAAGCATCCGAAGTTTTCTTAAGAGTTTGCTTGAGGTAGTGTTATGCCAAAAGTGTCAGTTCTTACGCCGCTTTACAACACAGATCCGCTGTTTTTGCGGGAGATGATCTCGTCCGTACTCAATCAGACATATCGTGACTTTGAATTGATTCTTCTCAATGATTCACCAGATAATTTAACTTTGGAATCGATTGTTCACGAGTACAGCGATCCCCGCATTCGCTTTTCTGTAAACGAAAGAAATTTAGGTATTTCTGGCAGTAGAAATCGCCTCTTTGACATGGCTCAAGGAGAATATCTCGCGATTTTCGACCATGACGATGTGTCAGATCCAACGCGTTTGGAAAAGCAGGTGGCATACCTAGACACCCATCCGTCCGTTGGCGTGGTCGGCACCTATGCTGGGATTTTGGGCAAGGGCAGATCACTGCACCATCCCGTGGATAATATTGACATCAAGCAGGCAATGCTATTCAACTGTGTGATATCGCACAGTTCCTCCATGCTTCGGAAGTCTGTGATGCTAGAGCATGGCATTCGTTGGCGTGAAGATTATTCGCCTGCGGAAGATTACATGTTATGGGCGGAACTGATGCCGCATACACTTTTTCATAACATTCCAGAGGAACTAATTCACTGGCGAGTGCATGAAGGAAGTTCAGGACATGCGGCGCACGAAAGAATGGCTGATGCGGCCTTGCGCATAAAGGCTCTTTTGCAACGAAGCTATCCGAACTTAATCAAGAGAACAAGGTGGATGCGCTTGTTTGGCATGATTCCTTTCATTAAAATTTATGAAAGAGGTGCTGGTGATACGCGTTGGTTGCTTTTTGGGGTTGTGCCTTTGATAGCCGTGCGTTGAGAGCGACAGCAATGATTTGTAGGAAAACACAGGAAAAAGGCTTGGGGGTGTTCGATGAGCATTGGTTTGAATTGGCTACTAATCGTCTTCAAAGAAGATTGAAAAAGAATAATTCTTTTCTCTGCCATTGCTTAAACTGTGTTGTAAATTTGTATGGGAAGGCGCGGGATGCAGACTGTCGTAAAACAATGAATAAGTTAGAGGTCAAATATCCTATATCACCGGTAAAAAACGAATGGAATCGAATAATTGCAAAGACTGAGCTAGAGAAACGACATAATGCTGACGTGCTTATATTGGTTCGGATGGGGCAAAATGAAGAATCTTTTAATCGATGTATATACAG
>CAVKQP010000311.1:0-2115 GCA_963658165.1 Clostridium sp. CAG:302
TGTCATAGTCAAGGTAAGAAGCGGCGATATCGAGGTCTTCGAATGAAGGCATCTCAGTTGTTTTGTTGAAGCTCTTTGTGAACTGAATCAAGAATACAGAGTTGTTACCGGGAGTAGCGAGAGCCTTGATGGTCTCATCGCCGTTGTTGTGGAACTCGCCAGCCTTGATCACAGCCACAGCGTTCTCGCCGCCAAGCACAATCTGCTGAGCAGCGTTGTCGGTTGTCAGCTTGTCGAATGTGAGCACACCCTTGTCGCTTATGTTCAACTGGCAAGCACCAGCGAGCGTAGCGTCGGTGGCGCGCACGTAGTCGGCGGTGAGCTTAGAGCCAGCGGCCATGTTCAGTTTTCCTGCCCTTACTGCCCAATCGGAACTCATCTGTCCGTTGATGTTCAGAGTGGTGGCCTTGAAGTATTTGTTGGCATGGAGAGCACCATTCACAGTGGCAGTGGTGAGGTGCATTGCGTTCTGGTTGAAGAACACCACTGCGTTATCGCCAATGGTGAGGTTGATGGCACGCACATAACCATCGATGTATGTCTTGTTGTTGAATGTGATGTTTTGCGATGGGGTAATCACCTCATTGCCATCTTTGTCTTTCTGACCGTATGTAGAGTTTGCACCGAAACCTTGGATGTTTACTTTGTTGTTCTTTGACTGTGATTGTGTCACCTTGAGGTCGGCATAGAATTCTCCGTTCACAACGATGTCGTTGTTGGTGCTTTCCACTGTACCTTCCTGGCAGATGATAACGTCGGTAGCGGCGAGCATCTCACCTGTGCCGACGAATTTCAGCGTTGCGCCCTTTTGCACATAGAACTTGTTGTTGCCCTCGGTCTTGTCATAAACGAGAGTTGAACCTCCGTTAATGTATATGGTTGCGTTCTTTATTGTCTTGCCAGAGCAGTCCACAATGTCTTTGCCCGTGATGTTGAAAGCCATTCCCTTTTTATAGTTGTTGCCATCCAAATCGATGCCTTTCCTCACTTCAACCAAACTTTCTGGGGCAATGGTGGGGATTGAAGGCATAGTTAGCACGCCGTCAAACACGTTGGGGTCAGCGGCGGCACGTGTGCCTACAGCCTTGGTGATTACGCCTTTGTAAGAGTGTACGCGCGCTGCGAGCGCAGCGGCATTGTCGTTAACAGAGAAAGACAAACCCTCTGTGGCTACGGAGCCATTGATGGGAGAGCCACTTTCGTTGCTTGCATTGTCGCTACAAGAAGCGAGCAATACGGCAGCAAGTCCAAATGCTGCGAATTTAGATGTTGATTTCATATTAATTGTTACTTAAACAAATTCCATACACCGAGAAGCGTTCAATCTATATGGTACACTCAAGAAAACAGCACAGGCAATGGTTGTTTGCGACGGAGGTTACACTGTTTTTTACGCTATCTTCTTGACTTCATTGCTCTTTGTTTATAGGAGGGCAAGGTATCAAATTTTATTCGCATCTGTAATAGTTAGTGGGCGCAAAGATAGTGTGTTTAATTTTATTTACCCCCCCCAATAGCATTAAATAACGTTAATTTTATATTTATATCGACCTCCATTGCCCATCGGTATGGGTGGAACATACATTCTTTCTTCAGTTTCGTCGTCATTTTCGGCCATGTCGCACAGCACATATTGCCACTTCAAACATATCGAATGTCTGCATCTATGCGCAAAAAACTTCAGAAAAGGAAGATTGAATTATGCGCAAAGTGATGTGGGAATAAGCACAGAGTGCTTGTCTTTTTGCGACAAGGGGCGCAGCGAGACACCCGCGCCTACTACCGCTTGCACTATGGATGGACAATCCTTAGTAGGCGATGTGTCCCACGTCGCCCCAAAGCAGAGGGAAGCGCAAAAATGCCAAACGCATCGTTTTCTCCCGCTATCCGTGCCGTTTAATAATAGAAACAGTATCGTTTTCGTGTCGTAAACGGTGCATTTACGACACGAAAACGGCACACTTTCGACCCGTAAACGATGCTGTTTCTAAATCTTGACCATACCACAAGTGTGCGTAACGGCGCATC
Source organism: Clostridium sp. CAG:302 (assembly GCA_963658165.1). Lineage (GTDB taxonomy): Bacteria > Bacteroidota > Bacteroidia > Bacteroidales > Bacteroidaceae > Prevotella. The sequence continues at coordinate 2,029 of CAVKQP010000311.1, forward strand.
TTGCACTCTGCCAAAGCTAATTTAGTAATGTGAAAAGACAGGGGTAGTCAGACATGATAACTGGCATTTAGGTATTCCACAAACTTG
>CAVKQP010000312.1:0-2113 GCA_963658165.1 Clostridium sp. CAG:302
AGATGAGATCGTAGAGCAAAGTGTGGCTGTCCGTGGCCTCATAGGGCAGTTTAGGACAATCTTCCACATGAGGATACATACCCACCGGGGTGCAGTTGACGATCACATTGTATTCCTTAATCACTTCGGGCGTAATCTTATCGTACTGTATCGTACCTGGACGCTCAAAGCGACTCACATATACGGGTTCGATTCCCAATGAGCGCAGTCCATAGTTAACAGCTTTCGATGCACCGCCAGTGCCGAGGATGAGTGCTTTCTTATGCCAACGTTCAAGTAAAGGTTCAATGCTTTTCGTGAAGCCAATGACATCGCTGTTATAACCTTTCAGCGTAGTTGAGGTGCCGTTGTGTGTCACCTTGATCACGTTAACTGCCCCGATGGCACGGGCTTCCGGGCTGACCGAATCGAGGTAACTTATCACCTTTTCCTTATAAGGAAGGGTCACATTGAGTCCCTTGAGCTCGGGGTTGGAATCGATCACCTCGGGCAAGTTCTCGATAGTAGGTATCTCGAAGTTCTCGTAGGTGGCATCAATGTTCTCGTTCTGGAATTTCTCGTTGAAATAAGAACGCGAGAACGAGTGAATCAGTGGATAACCAATCAGTCCGTATTTGTCCATAATTTCTTGTTGTTAAGTTCTTTTTTACTTGGTTGCATAGTACATCGTGCAGATGCCGAAGGTGAGTCGCTTGAAGCCAGTCTCCTTGAAACCAGCCTTTTGGAATATCTTCATCATCTCTTCGCCTTGAGGAAAGGCTTCAATAGTGTTGATGAGATAACTGTATGCACTCTGATCTTTTGATATCATCCGCCCGTATAAGGGTAGGAAGGTGTGCGAGTAGATGCCGAACAATTGCTTCATTGGGAAACTGACGGGTTGGCTTAGCTCTACGATACTCAGGTGTCCACCAGTTTTCAGCACGCGGTGCATCTCCTTCAAACCGCGGTCTAAGTCGGAGAAATTGCGTATGCCGAAGGCTGCCGTAATGGCGTCGAAGCTTTCGTCGTCGAACGACATAGACAGGCAATCTTCCTTTTGAAACGTGATAACTCCTTCTAGTCCTTCCGCTTTCACCTTACTTCTACCTATCTCCATCATACCCTCAGAGATGTCTACCCCCATGAGTGCTTGTGGTTGGAGCATCTTTGCCGACAGGATAGCGAAGTCGCCCGTGCCGGTGGCAATGTCGAGGATGCGTTGCGGATGAAACGGTTGCAGATGCTTTATGGCACATTTGCGCCAGCCGCGGTCGATGTTCCATGACAACCGATGGTTCAGTTTGTCATAGGTAGGGGCAATGTTGTCAAACATCTGTTCCACGAGCTTGCCCTTGTCGCCGTCTTTTCCGTATGGCTTTATTTGCTCTTGTCCGTACATCAGAAAATGAGAAAAAGTTGGCAGACAGTTTCCGTGCACTTAAAAAAGTGCGTCTGTTGCTACTGTCTTCCAACTCTTGTTTGTCCGTTGTTATTTTCTTGAAGCGAGATACTCGCTCACATTCTTTTCAATTCTTGCAGCGATGTCGCCTTCTTCAGCGGCTTTGTCAAACTTCTCGCCAGTGATATGCTCGTAGAGTTCGATATATCTCTCGCTCACGCTCTCGGCATACTCGTCTGTAATCTCGGGCATTACCTGTCCTGGTTCGTTCATGAAGTTGTGTTCAATGAGCCATTGGCGAACAAACTCCTTAGAGAGTTGCTTCTGTTGAAGGCCCTTTTCAAATTTCTCTTCATAGCCCTCTGCATAGAAATAGCGGCTGCTATCGGGTGTGTGAATCTCGTCGATGAGGTAGACCTGTCCGTCTCGCTTACCGAACTCATACTTCGTATCGACCAAGATAAGTCCATGTTTAGCAGCGATTTCTTGTCCGCGAGCAAATATCTTGCGTGTGTAGTCTTCCATCACAGCGTAGTCTTCAGCGCTGACGAGACCTTGTGCAATAATCTCTTCCTTAGAGATATTCATGTCGTGGCCCTCGTCTGCTTTGGTCGTAGGAGTGATGATAGGCTCTGGGAAACGCTGGTTTTCCTTCATGCCTTCGGGCAGTTTCACACCGCAAAGTTCGCGACATCCGTCCTTGTAAGCGCGCCATGCGCTACCCGTCAAGAT
>CAVKQP010000313.1:0-2107 GCA_963658165.1 Clostridium sp. CAG:302
TATTTTAGCCTCAGCACCAGCACCAAGCGTGTGTAGGTATACTGCAACGAGCGTTACAATGCCTGCCACCACCAGCACGAGGAGGGCTGTCTTTATATACTTCTTCATGTTTGCGATGATTTAATGCAATGGATTCTAATCTTTTCTAGGGTCACCAGCAGGTTTTCCACCGACTTTTGTGGATGTTTTATCAGCCTTTTGCTGTTTAGGCTGTGGAGCAGGAGTCGCATGCTGAGTCTTCGGCTCTGCCTGCGTCGCTTTATCTGGTGCAACAGTCGGTGTCGATGGTTTTGCCACACCTTCCAAAGCCGTCTGTAATTCACTGAGATTTATCACACCGCTTTTGCAGATGCGTCTTATTTCGCTCTCAGCCTTACTTACTAGAGATTGGTCTTGCTGTATCTGACTTAAGCGCTCCATAATCCCCAACCAATAGCCATTAATTTTCTTCTCATCTACCCCACTAAAGCAAGTTGAATGAGCTATCTGCAAATTATTAATATTTCCATTCTTCAAAGCTATTAGCAACTTTTTGGCTTGATCACTATGTAGTTTTTCTTCCTTCCAAGTGTTTTCTTTCTTCAGATAGTCAATATCTTCAGCTACATATGAAGAATCTACATCTGAAGGCGATATTGAGGGGTCATCATTAATACTATCTTTATTAATTAGCGTCAACTCAGATTTTGTTTCTTCTCCTTGTTGAAAAGGCCATATTTTCAATCCAAGAGGCCAACAAACCAGAGCATACAATCCGTAGATTACCACCAATGCAGAGAAGAAGCCACCCAACACTTGAAGAATTTGTGAAAGAGCAGACTGTTGGTCACAGTCATCTGCGTCGAGTTCGAAATTGTTCGTGCCCTTCTGACGTACCAAGCCATTGTTTTCCCATTCCTTAACCTTGGACTGTGTCAGACCCGTAGTGTCTACTTTATATGATCTGCCATCAATAACCAGAGATAGTTCAACGGGTACGGGTTTGAATCCGAATTTATATTCTTCATTATGATGAAGTTCAATTAGTTTCTTACTATTAAGTGCATAATTCTCGCAACCATTCGCCTGGAGAAAGCCTTTTATATTGGGATTCAAATTATCGGGCACGAGCAACGTCTGCGTCGCCTCATCAAATCGCACGCCATTATCTGTCAGTTCGCGGCTAAGAGAGAATTTCCGTACATTACTTCGCAAACGGATGTGTTTGAAGAACTTCGCCCCGGCTTGTTGTGCCGAATTCAGTTGGATACAGCCCTTCGCGCTATCCCAATAAGCCGCCTGGCTCGGCGAACCCACCTTGTAGCTGATAGGCTCCGACTTCATATTACCACGCAAATACACAATCTTGATTGTTTCGCCCTCCAGAGCCACTCTCGGCACTGAGGAATCAGTGTCAGGACTATGCAAAATAGTAAATTCCCTTTTCACGGGCGTAGTGATTTGCGGCATACGGTGCCCCGTGCTGACGGGCGTGACCGAAGCGGGAAGGAGGAACACGCGCGAATATTGGGTGTATTCTTTTTGCGAAACGAACGTGAGTGCATTTTGAAGTTCCTGCTCATTGCCGAAGGTGCGGTAGGCAGAGTTGTTGCCTTGATTAAGCGATTTGGGCATGGTGAAAGGAGTAATCGCACACGGTGTCACCTGCAAAGTGTGCGATTGCAGCCAAGTCGTTGTCTGCGCATTGTCCCACACACGCTGATCCACAAACTGCTCGTAGCCCTGGCGCAGCAACTGCATGGCTTCGGCTCCCAATGTGGGACGATTGGCTCCTAGACAAACCGAAAACATGGCGTAGCCTTGGCGCATGTCGTGTTGATTGCGTCGAACGATGGATATCCACCAGCCATCTTTTGTGCAGAATACGAGGAAAAGGTCGGAAACATTCAAGCCAATATTGAACGCGCCGAGATCGGCACGCGGATCGAGGAATAGCTGTCGACTTTCGGGCGAAAGGGCTTGGGGATAAGTATAATAGTGGTCGGTTCCCTTGTTGTCGAACTGGCCGTAAACGTCAATACATTTTATCATTGTGTGGTGTGATTTTAAGAGTTGAAGAATTTAAAGAGTGAGCCTTTCTCAGTGGCCGATTTAGAGATGAGTTTGT
>CAVKQP010000314.1:0-2093 GCA_963658165.1 Clostridium sp. CAG:302
AATTGGATATGACCAATCCAAGACCGCTAACCACCAACGACAGAAGTATCGCCAACAGATAGACCAACCCTATGTTGCCTGCCGATGTGATGTCATATACAACCCACGCCAACACGAAGCAGACTGTCATCACCACCATGCCTATCAGCCAATAAGGTATTAGTTTGGCAAGGATGAATTCCCATTTTCTCACTGGCGTTACATTTATGGCCTCAAGGGTTCCGCTCTCCTTCTCGCCCACAATGTTGAGTGCAGGCAGAAAACCGCACATGAGCAATATGAGGATGGCCATCAGCGACGGTATCATGAATACCTTATAGCTTAGATGTTTATTGTAGAGGTATAGTACCGAGGCAATGGATGGTGTTGTGGCAGATGAGTACTTATTGGCGGCTATAAAAGCCGATGACAGATGCCCGGTGATGATGTTGCTCATATAGGTGCTTCCCATACTACCCTTAGTGCCGTTTACGGCATTGGCAGCCACAAGGATATTCGGTTTTTCTCCACGTCTCGTGTCACGTTCGAAATGTGGAGGTATCTCTACTATAATATCTGCCTTTGACCTTTCAACATCCGACAAAGCCTCAGAATAGCTTGCCTTTTGGCTTCCAAAGACGAAATAATTGCTCTGCTCAATGCGATGCACCAATTGAGCCGATAATGTGGAGTGGTCGTTGTCAACCACATCAACCACAATGTTTTTCACCTCCATGTTCATTACCCACGGCATCACACACATTATCATGATTGGGAACACTACGATGAGTCGTGGAATGAAGGTATTGCGTCTTATTTGCAAGAATTCCTTATGTATCAAATATCTTATAGCCATAATTTTGCTGTTCAATTATGTGAGTCTTTTGTTGAACTTGAGTAGCGCGGCCGAGAGCAGGAAAGCGCTCATGGCCACAAGTATAGTGATTTCAGGGACAACCTTGTCGATTTCTACCCCCATGATCATAAGTTTACGCACTGCTGAGATGTAGTATCTTGGAGGAATCATGGCAGAAACACATTGCAATATTTTCGGCATACTCTCTATAGGATATATCATGCCGCTCAGCAGGATGCAGGGCATGATGAGAACCATGGCCGAAGTCAGCAGCGCCACCAGCTGCGTTTTGGCTATGGTGCTGATGAACAAGCCAAGCGACAACGACAGTAGGATGTAAATACCCGACACAAAGTAAATGCCAAATATGTTGCCCTCAAGCGGCACCATCAACACGTATTTGGCTATAAGCAAGATAGATGTAAGTATTAAGAAGGCAAACACGAGATAAGGCACTGCCTTGGCTATAATAATCATCAGCGGGCGTACGGGGCTCACTAGCAGCACTTCCATCGTGCCACGTTCTTTCTCCCTCACGATACTAATGCTAGTCATCATTGCACAAATCAAGATCAGAATAATGCCCATAATGCCTGGCACGAAATTATAGCTGCTGCGCATCTGAGGGTTGTATAAGAGTGACTGACGAATGGGAACATCCACATCCTGCAATATCTGTGTGGCGTAGTTGGCATACATCTGTGCCATGCTTGGATCGGCACCATCTGTGATTATTTGCACTATGCCGTTGGGCACAGCGCTCTTCACCCTTTGTTCCTCACCCATAAACACGATGGCAACATCCACCTTTTGGTGCCGTATAAGGCTTTCGGCCTCACTTGTGGTGTTGACCTTATATAATATGTTGAAATACTCGTTTGCCCCCAATTTCTCAACCATTGTCTGCGTATGGCGATCAACCGATGAGAGCACTACTGCAGTCCGCACATTGCGCACATCGGTAGAGATGGCGAAGCCAAAAAGCAGCATTTCTATGATTGGAATGCCCAAGAGCACAAGCATCGTACGCTTGTCTCGCAGAATGTGTCGGGTTTCCTTGATGATAAATGATTTAAACTGTCTCATTATTTCAATGCTGAGTTATTTTCTTGTTGCCTGTCGGGCAAGAATGGTAAATACGCTGTCCATGTCGCGCTGGTGCAGGCTTCGCATTAGCTCATCTGGAGTCCCCATGGCCTTAATCTTGCCGTCAACCATGATTGATATACGGTCGCAATACTCTGCCTCATCCATGTAG
>CAVKQP010000315.1:0-2092 GCA_963658165.1 Clostridium sp. CAG:302
AAGATGCGTTTATTCATATTAGGGAAATTGGTTTTATCGGGATACAAAGATAGCACAAGTAAAAGACTATGCCAAACAAAAGCACAACAAGTTTGCTTTTGTTTGGCATTTCACACTAGTAAGGAGAATGTGCTATCGCGCCTGATGGTCTTTCCTATATTCGCGCACCGCATAGGCAAGAACGACAAGGAAGCCCACCAAAGGTACGACAAACGGCATCACTACGTGTGTATGGTCGGCAATGAGTCCCATCAACAGGAAACCGCAACCACCGATGGGCGTCATCATCAAGAGTGACGAAGCACTCTTAGTTAGATTGCCCAGCCCCGTAAGGGCTATTGAGAAGATGGTGGGAAACATGATGGCTTCAAACACATAGTTGCACAACAATGCTCCAAGCGACACCATGCCCAAATTGGCCAATACCATAGCATTGCACACGACACATCCCACGGCACAAATAAGCAACATCGTGGTTGCCTTGACGCTGCGCATGATCCATGAGCCCACGAATCTTCCGACCATGAAGAATGCCAGAGCACACGTGAGTACGACTGATGCGGTGCGGTCGCCCATCCACTCCATGCCCGTCACAAAGTTGATGAAGTAGGAATTGATGGATATTTCCGCTATTTCATAGCACAACAATGCCAACAGTCCGAAGACGAACATCTTGTGATGGGCAAAGAGTTTGCCTATATTCGAACCACCAGAGAGGTCTTCTTCTACATCTTCATACTTGATTTCAGGCAACTCCACACGAGAGAACACCAAGGCTATAAGCAGCACACAAATGCCCAAAATGGTATAGGGCACTGCCACATTGCCACCCTCTTCCGTATTGTTGAAAAGAAACTGACCAATGCACAAGGTAGCAAAGATGCCTCCCAAGCCATTGAACGACTGAGAGAGATTGAGTCGACTGGTTGCCGTCTCTTTAGCACCAAGTTGTGTGACATATGGATTGGCCGCCGTCTCCAAGAAGACCAAGCCGCAACCGATGATGAAAAGACACCCGAGGAAAGCATAATAGCTACCTACTGCCGCACCGGGAATGACGAGCAAAGCCCCCAATCCGAAGAGAAGCAGGCCGAACACCACGCCACGCCGATAGCCATAGCGATTGATGAAAATGCCTGCGGGTATCGCCATCAGGAAGTAGCCCAAGTAGGTGGTCACCTGTATCAAGGCTGAATGGGTGATGCTAATGTGCAGCGCATTTTGGAAATGTTTGTTGAGCACATCCAAAATGGCACGGGCAAAGCCCCACAAAAAGAAGAGCGAGGTGATTAAAACAAAGGGTACAAGATATTTCTTGCTAGTAATTTCTTTCTGTTCGCTTGACATTACTTCTTACTTATGGGTTCTATAACCTTCCATACACCTGCCGCCAAAGCGGCTCCGACCAATGGACCAACAATGAAGATCCAAAGATTAGACAAGGCCGAACCGCCCTGGAACAAAGCGGGACCAATAGAACGAGCAGGATTGACCGACGTGCCTGTATAGCGGATACATGCCAAATGTACCAGCACCAATGAGAGGCCGATGGCAAGACCAGCAAAGTTATTGGTCGCGCCATTGGTCTTGGCGGTTGCGCCCAGCACCACAAGAACGAAGACAAAGGTGAAGAATACTTCTGCCAACAAACCGCCTAAGGGGGCTATCGTGGTCGTGCCGCACGCCTGCAAATCATTGGCTCCTGTGCCTTGAAGGCCTGCTGTAGAAGTCAACAAGAACAACACAGCTGCGCCCAACACGCCACCGATGCACTGGAAAACGATGTAGTTGGCTGCATCCTTCGCACTCATGCGCCCACTAAGAAACACACCAAGGGTAATGGCGGGGTTAATATGGCACCCAGAAATGCCACCTATGGTGTAGGCCATAGCCACAACAGCCAAGCCAAACGCCATGGCTGTGCCTACCACAGAGGCTGCATTGCCATTGTCACACCCCAAGCTGACAGCCGCACCGCAGCCCATCAACACGAGCACCATCGTGCCCACAAGTTCAGCTAAATACTTTTTCATAGATTCTAATTTATACTGTTCATATCTTCATCGTGTGCGCAAAATCCGCCCAACTGAAA
>CAVKQP010000316.1:0-2076 GCA_963658165.1 Clostridium sp. CAG:302
GTCATGAATATGGCGCTGTGACAGGTCGTGAACGCCGCTGCGGATGGATAGATCTCGTAGCCCTGAAATACTCTATCATGGTGAATGGCGTCACGCAACTTATCATGATGAAGAGCGACGTGCTCGATGACTTCGACACCATCAAGGCTTGCGTTGCCTACAAACAGAATGGCGAGACCATCGACTACTTCCCATACAGCATTGACGAGGGCATTGAACCCGTCTACAAGGAGATGCCAGGATGGAAGACAGACATGACTCGCTTCACCAGCGAAGAGCAATTTCCACAAGCATTCAAAGACTACATCGACTTCCTCGAAGCCGAACTGGAAACGCCGATCAAGATTATCTCTATCGGTCCAGACAGAGACCAGACTATCGTAAGAAAATAACAAAGAAAGATGAACAAACCAAGTATACCCAAGGGAACCCGCGACTTCTCACCTGTGGAAATGGCGAAGCGCAACTATATCTTCAATACCATCAAGGACGTATATGCGCTTTACGGTTTTCAACAGATAGAGACACCATCCATGGAAACCCTTCAGACGCTGATGGGAAAGTATGGCGAAGAGGGCGACAAGCTGCTTTTCAAGGTGCTCAACTCGGGCGACTATATGAGTAAGGTGAGCGACGAGGAACTCAACGAGCGCAATAGCCTCCGATTGGCGTCTAAGCTCTGCGAGAAAGGACTGCGTTACGACCTCACCGTTCCCTTTGCTCGCTACGTGGTGATGCACCGCGACGAGTTGCAATTGCCGTTTAAACGCTATCAGATACAACCCGTATGGCGTGCCGATCGCCCGCAGAAAGGACGCTATCGCGAGTTTTATCAGTGCGATGCCGATGTGGTGGGCAGCGACTCACTGCTCAACGAAGTGGAGTTGATGCAGATAGTAGACACCGTGTTCAAGCGTTTCGGTGTGCGCGTACAGATAAAGATCAACAACCGTAAAATCCTTTCTGGCATTGCCGAGGTGATTGGCGAGGCAGATAAAATAGTGGATATCACAGTTGCGATCGACAAACTTGACAAAATCGGACTTGACAAGGTGAACGACGAACTGCGCCAGGTGGGCATTCCAGAAGAGGCTATAGAAAAGTTGCAACCCATCATTTCGCTGAGCGGAACCAATGATGAGAAGCTCGACACCATCAGTAGTGTGCTTGCTTCATCAGAGATTGGCATGAAGGGAGTGGAGGAGACACGCTTCATTCTTGACGCACTGAAACAGTGTGGCTTGCATAATGAGATTCAGCTCGACCTCACTTTGGCACGTGGACTGAACTATTACACGGGTGCTATCTTTGAGGTGAAAGCCCTCGATACCCCTATGGGAAGTATCACAGGTGGCGGACGCTATGACAACTTGACGGGCATTTTCGGCATGCCAGGGTTGAGCGGCGTGGGCATCTCTTTCGGTGCCGACCGCATCTACGATGTGCTTAACGCACTCGATCTCTATCCCAAAGAGGCTGTCAACGGCACCAAGGTGCTTTTCATCAATTTCGGAGAGAAGGAGACAAGCTATTGTCTGCCCATCGTGCGTGAATGTCGTGAGGCAGGCATCTCTGCCGAAATGTATCCCGACAAGGCAAAGATGAAGAAGCAGATGAGTTATGCCAATGCCAAGAACATACCATTTGTAGTATTGGCAGGTGACAACGAAATAGCCGAAAACAAGGTGACCGTGAAGAATATGGAAACAGGCGAGCAGTCGCTTGTCACTTCTGCACAATTGGTAGAAATGCTTCTCAAGTAGAAGCAGAAGGAATCCTTTACCATATAAAACTACGACTTACGGGGCGTAAAACATAGTTTTAGCATCCGTAAGTCGTAGTTTTATGCTTTTTAAATCGGTGTGTGAAAAATGTTGATAGAAAGATAGGTGTATTCATAAAACGACTCCCACAATCCTGCGAAGGACTATGGGAGTCGTTTTATGAATGATATTGACTTTTAATGTCAATCCTATTTCTTGTTCAGAGCGAGGTCGATAGCTACGGCGATAGCCACTGTAGCACCTACCATTGGGTTGTTACCCATGCCGAGGAAGCCCATCATCTCTACGTGGG
>CAVKQP010000317.1:0-2050 GCA_963658165.1 Clostridium sp. CAG:302
CTGTAACGTTGCCTAAACTCTTTGCTAAAGATGAGGTGATTGCTAAGCAAGGTGACGCTGTGGCTATCCACCGTCACAATAATGGTGCTGGCAAGAACAGCTACTTCCTCTTCGGTACTACAGATGAGGCTGCCACTAACTATACAGATTGGACAGCATTGTTCACAAACATCGTCCTCGAGGCTGCTAAGAGCAAGCGCGAGGTGAGCGCAGCCGCTACTCCTACCTTCTCTCTTGCATACGCAGACCAGCAGACTACCGTTACAATGGCATGCGCTACTGGTGGTAGCAAGATCTACTATAAGGAAGGTGATGGCGAATACAAACTCTACACTGAGCCTATTCTCTACACTGCAGCAACCAAACTCACCGCTTATGCAGAGTCTGAAGGCTTCCTCAAGAGCGAAGAGGCAACGAAGGATGTAGACATCCAGACCCAAGCAGCCGCTCCAACTATCTCTGTTGATCAGCAGGAAGGCAAGAGCACCATCACGCTTGCTGCTACAGGCGCTGATGCAAAGATTTACTACTCGTTCAGCGGTTTGACCAAGGTTGGCAATGCTGCTACTTATGCAGAACCTATAGTGGTAACTGAACCTGGCACCATCACTGCATTTGTTGTTGAAGAAGGCAAACTCCAGAGCGAACTTGCCATTGGCGACATCCGCGTGAAGGGCATCCCTGAGGTAACCGACACCATCTCTCACTTCACAGCTAACGATACTGACTGGTTTACTAATGCTGAGGTTTCTACCGATGGCACCACATTCATTCCGCTGGCTGATGCTATCGAAGCTGGAACATCTGTAGGTTCTGCCAAGGCTGTTTACTACTTCGGCAAGAGCTCATGGACATATTATTCTGACGAGGTTGATTCAGAGAAGACTACCGATCAAGAAAATCCTATTTACAAGCCAAATGCTGATGTTCTCCGTGTAGTGAAGTCTACCAGCAATACAGGCTGGCTTATTGAGTCTGAAGGTCAGGTAATCACTGGCGAGACCAACGTAAGTGCAGGTGTGGGTATCTTCACAGGTACAAATGGCTACTACGCTGATGAGCCTATCGATGAAATCGGTGGCACACCTTCTAAGGGTAAAGTAGACTTCGGAGGTAAGAAAGATGGTGACCCATACACCATGCGTATCAAGTCTACAAAGACATTCTCTGGAACATTCGATGTAGTTACCTATCTTGCTAATGGTGGTACAAGCGACCTTGGCATCGAGTTGCAGAAGTCAACTGACGGTTCTACATGGGAGACTGTAGGCAACCTGAACTACACCAAGAACCAGCGTCTGCACAAGAAGACCCGCATCCACATGAGCGAGGAAACTCCTGTATATCTCCGCGTAGCTCAAGTGAGCGGTGGTTCTAAGGGTCAGCTCTACGACATCTATGTGATCCGCACCAGCGGCACCAGCACCGCCATTTCTAACGTGAAGGCAGAGAAGGCAGATGCAGGCAAGGTAGGCAAGTTCGTCAAGAACGGCCACATCTACATCCAGAAGGGCGACGCCCTCTACAATGTAGCTGGCGCACAAGTGAAGTAACAAGAACACCAATCCTATACCAAACGGGGATGTCACGCACGTGACATCCCCGTTTTAGATTATCTCTGTTTCCTCTGTTTCTGTTCCCGAGTATAAAAAGGTTCGACCACCCATTGCGGATTTGTAATCCGCCCCCGCGCAAGCGGTGATAGTATCACTGCCGTGATTGGGGATTACAAATCCCCGAACAAATGCAGCTTCGGGATTACAAATCCCGAAGAACAATTAGAACATTTGTAGTAGTCGACGTGCCCCCGCGTCGACCTTAGCGCCAAGGCAACCACACCTCCAAACAAATGTTCTTCACCAAGCCCAGGGGATGCGGCGAGGGCGCCGCACCTACTACTTTGGCATCGCCGCACCTACTACTTAGGGCGCTGTTCTCCTGCTTATATCCCTTTCAACAGCATTTTCCAGAGCGGCAAGACATGAATCATATGGTTCTCAATGCTGATTTCATCCTCACTGTCCATCGTAATGATGAACAAGTCCTTGCA
>CAVKQP010000318.1:0-2043 GCA_963658165.1 Clostridium sp. CAG:302
TTGAGAGCATTGTGACACGCAGAATTTTTCCGTGTATTCCGTGCTTTCCGTGTTCCAAAAAGACAAAGAATTATATTTTTTCCTCGAACACGGAACTCACGGAATTAACGGAAGGGCTAACGCCGTTGAGAGTATTGTGACACACTGAAATTTCCGTGTATTCCGTGCTTTCCGTGTTCAAAAACCAAATACCCTCTGTGTTCTACAAAGCGTTGGCGCATGAGCTGACACCTAATGCCGTGAGGGCGGCGACGAGGGCTTGCACTACGGCGTTAAGGATACTCACCCAGGAAATCCTGCTACTAGAATTGTTGATAGAATTACTCATAAAGATAAACATTTAATGGTGAAACATTAGTGGGGTGGGAGGGTGACCGCACCCGACGCTGTTGGTCGGATGCAGTCACGAGTCACGTAGACTATTCCTTGCCAGTGCCAGAGGTGCTACCGCCCGATGCCGTGTCGTCAGTGCTGTCATTGCTTGAAGAAGGCTTCTTCTTCGCAGCAGCCAAGTCCACGGTAGTGGCACCCGACTTCTCCGCCTTCAAGGTCGCAGTCTGTGCCGCACGACTCGCCACGGGAGCAAACTCCGCTTTGCCGATGAGGTTCTCAAAGTCCACACCAGGAGTGAAGACGATGTTCACCGCCTTGATGTTGTCTGCGGTAAATTTCTCGCAGCTCTCCGCACCATCGCTCTTCAGCGAGATCCAGAAATCGCCCAACTCGTCGAGCTGCACCTTCTTGCCCTCCAGGAGCATCTCCACCAAGCACACACACATGTCGGAGAGCACACCCTTCACCTTGCCGCGGGTGTAACCGCCGTGGTCGGCTATGTGTTGGATGAAGTTGCGGAAGCTCATCACCTCTTTCACCTGAGCTCTGGCATAAGCCTTGGGGTCTGCCATCTTGTCCACTGGGTTTGCCAACATACATACACTATAGTTAATCATTCTCTTGCCCATCGTCGGTATGGGACTTCGTGCTTACGTATTGCAGCGGATACGCCCGACAAAGATTATACATTAATCAGAATCAGCATCCTTGCTTTTCTGAACTGCTTTTGCAATGACAGTGCAAATGAGAACAGAGCAAAGCTTGCTTTAGCTATGTCGAGTGCAGCCTGTCATCGCTTTTGCAAAGGTACTACCTCAAAAACACTGAAACCAAGAAAGAAACTTAGCCCCAACTTTCTTCTTTCTTTCACCTTGATACACAATAGAATACAACCATAAAAAGAAAGCACTATGGACATCCATATAACTGGCGACCCCGGCACGGGCAACACTTTCCAGGAGGTGCACATCGACTATGTGCAAAACTACGTGCCCAATGCCACCACCGTGGTCAACCACAACTATGGCGACAGGCAGAAGTCTGCTCCCGCCTCCGACAAACCCCTGAAGGACGAGGAGAGGGAGGCGCGCAAGGCGGAAATCATCGACTACGTGTCGCGCCTGTCACGCTATCTTGCCCCGGAATGGAAGAGCCGATATCTCTCCACATGGCAGAAGATACTCGCCCTGCCCGATGTGGAGGAAAAGGTCTACGACCCCGGCAGGCAGCAGGGCACCCACTTCAACCGCAACCTCGTGGCTCATATAATATATATAATGTGTAAGGCGGGCGTCTTCACCACCAACAATGCCAGCGCATTCGCCGAGGCTCTCGAAGACAACAAAGAACATTCCGTGCGCACCCAGTTGGGTTCACCACCCGACGATCGGTTTATCACGGAACAAGTAGAAGACCTGCTGCACGGCTAATCCTTCATCGCATCACCTTATCTCTATCCTCATCCCATGGAACTAACCATATCTGGCAACCCCGGCAGCGGCAACCACTACGATGACATCAACATGCATCAAGTGGACAACTACAACCCCAACCTCAGGGAAGTCAACTATTATATCCAAAACAATACAACCGAAAGCCGCCTCGCCCGTTGGTTTCGCCAACTGAAGGAGGAATTTCGCAAGGACATCAAACTACAGAAGAAGCTCGACGACATCAAGCGATACCGCACCAAACTGCCCCATACCATCG
>CAVKQP010000319.1:0-2033 GCA_963658165.1 Clostridium sp. CAG:302
GCTTTGGCTAAGAATAGCCGTAACACACAGGCGATGTATAATCTTGGATGTGCACTGATGATGCAAAAGAAAGATTCGCTCGGCATCAAGTGGCTTGAGCAGGCGGCACAAGAAGAGAAGACTCCTTTGCGTCGCGCTAAGGCATTTCACAATATGGGCGTTATCTGTCAGAGTCATCAACTCTTTCAGGAAGCCATTGAAGCCTACAAATCATCACTTCGTCTGAACCCGTCTGACAACGAAACACGCTATAATCTTGTTCTTTGTAAAAGGCAATTGAAGAATAATCCCAACAAGAACAATCAGAACAAGAACGACAAGAACAAGCAAGACAAGAATAATAAAGACAAGCAAAAACAGCAAGATAAGAATAAAGAACAAAAAGATAAGGACGAACAGAAACAGAATCAACCGAAAGAGCAGATGAGCAAAGACAATGCCGAACAACTTCTCAATGCTGCCATGCAGGAAGAGAAAAACACCCAACAGCGTTTGAAGAAAGCCATGCAGCAACCACGCTCTAAGACGTTGGAAAAGAATTGGTAATGTCTGATTGGTTGAATATTTACGAAAGCAGAATGATTTTGAGATGAAGAAACAACTATTTTTATGCTATATATTTGCGCTACTGACTATGCAGCTTGGTGCGCAAACCTTACAAGTGAGTGCCCCGAAGGCAGTAGAAGTAGGGGAGCAGTTCCGCGTGCAATACACGATTAACACGGATAATGCACGTGAATTTCGTGTGGGCGGATTTCCTGATGCACTTGAGATACTATTCGGTCCGAGCACATCATCGCAGTCGAGTTGGCAAATGGTCAATGGGCACACTAGCAGTTCTTCTTCGATTACCTACACCTATCTGCTTTGTGCCAACAAAAAAGGTTCTTTTACCATACCTGCAGCTCATGTAAAGGTGGGCAATAAGGTAGTTTCTTCTCAACCCGTTCACCTCACCGTAAGCGGTAATGCCCAACGTAGTCAGCAGAACAATGGGAGAAATTCGTCTGCTCCCCAGCATCAAATGCGTGAAGCAGGCTCAAGCATCTCATCGAGCGACCTGTTTATCAAGGTGAGTGCTAACAAGCGAACCGTTCACGAACAAGAACCCATTCTGCTTACGTATAAGGTTTATACATTGGTAGACTTAACTCAGTTGGAAGGAAAGATGCCTGATCTGACAGGTTTCCATTCTCAAGAAGTGAAATTGCCACAGCAGAAGAGCTTCCACATTGAGTCTCTCAACGGTCGCAACTATCGTTGTGTCACTTGGAGTCAGTATGTGATGTATCCACAGATGACTGGAAAATTGGAAATCCCGAGCATTACTTTCAAGGGCGTAGTCGTTCAGGAGAACAGAAGTGTCGACCCATTTGAGGCATTCTTCAATGGAGGATCGGGGTATGTGGAAGTGAAGAAAAACATCACCGCACCAGGACTGACGGTTAACGTACTGCCACTCCCCAAGCATCCAGCAGGCTTCTCTGGTGGAGTGGGACGATTTAATATCTCTGCACAACTGAATAAGACCGAGGTTGCTGCAGGCAATCCCATCAATCTTAGGATTGTTGTGGGCGGTGTGGGAAACCTCAAGCTCATTAAGCAACCTGTGGTGAACTTCCCCAAGGGATTTGACAAATATGACGCAAAGGTAACAGACAAAACAAAGCTGACAGCCAATGGCGTGGAAGGCAACATGATCTACGACTATTTGGCAGTGCCCAATAACCAAGGAAAGTATGTCATACCTGCAGTTGAATTCACTTATTATGACACAGGAGCCAACACCTACAAAACCATTAAGACTCAATCGTTTGAACTCAATGTACAACCAGGTAGCGGTAAGCGTTCAAGTGTGGACGACTATGGAAGTAGCAAAGACAAAGATATTCATCCAATACATTTGGGCAAAGTGAAGATGCATGCTATCGACGATTTCTTCTTCGGAAGCATTGGTTACTATATCACACTGATTGTACTCATCCTGGTGTTTGCAGCTCTTCTCGTACTCTTCAGAAATCGGGCTTTGGAAC
>CAVKQP010000320.1:0-2005 GCA_963658165.1 Clostridium sp. CAG:302
GATGGCGGGATAGCTCAGCTGGTTAGAGCGCATGATTCATAATCATGAGGTCCCCAGTTCAATCCTGGGTCCCGCTACTGAAAAGCAGTAAGGTTGTCTTACTGCTTTTTCTTTTTCTCCATCCACCCATGTTTTGTCAAGTGCAATTGGCAAAATGTAAGTTGCGACTTCGGTATCACGAACATTTCCTGCATTTTAATGTCACCGCAATACTAAAAGACCGTTATTTTTTTGCCCCTTTAAAATAAATGATTACTTTTGCGGCAACAAAAATGACAATATGTAGTTATAACTTAAAATATAATCAATCATGGTAAATTACAAAGAAATCGGCTTGGTGAACACCCGTGAGATGTTTAAGAGAGCCATCAATGGCGGTTATGCAATCCCTGCATTCAACTTCAACAACATGGAACAGCTGCAGGCTATCATCAAAGCCTCTTCCGATCTGAAATCACCTGTAATCCTTCAAGTGTCTAAAGGCGCACGCAACTACGCAAACCAGACATTGCTCCGCTATATGGCAGAAGGCGCTGTAGCCTATGCCAAAGAGCTGGGTTGCAACCATCCAGAAATAGTTCTTCACCTTGATCACGGCGACAGCTTCGAACTTTGCAAGAGTTGTGTTGATATGGGCTTCTCTTCTGTGATGATTGACGGTTCATCTCTACCTTATGATGAAAATGTAGCGCTAACTAAGAAGGTTGTAGACTACGCTCATCAGTATGACGTGACCGTAGAGGGCGAATTGGGTGTTCTCGCAGGCGTAGAGGACGAGGTTTCTTCTGATGTTTGCCACTACACCAAGCCTGAAGAGGTCATCGACTTCACCACCAAGACAGGCGTAGATTCACTTGCCATCTCCATTGGCACATCACACGGCGCTTATAAGTTCAAGCCAGAACAGTGCACACGCGATCCCAAGACTGGTCGTTTGGTTCCTCCTCCATTGGCATTCGATGTGCTTGACGAAATCATGAAAAAGCTTCCAGGCTTCCCCATCGTTCTCCACGGATCTTCTTCCGTACCACAGGAATATGTGGATATGATTAATCAGTATGGCGGCAAACTGCCCGACGCTGTTGGCATCCCAGAGGAACAGCTCCGCAAAGCTGCCAAGAGCGCTGTTTGCAAAATCAACATCGACTCCGATTCTCGTTTGGCATTCACAGCAGCTGTCCGCAAGACTTTGGCAGAAAAACCTGCAGAGTTCGACCCACGTAAGTACTGCGGTCCTGCACGCGATTTGATGGAGGATATGTATAAGCACAAGATTATCGACGTGCTCGGCTCCGACAACAAGCTCGGTAACTGCGAATAAGATTGTTAAGTCATATAATTCAATTGGAAGAAAGGCGGAGACCCTGCGACATGGGTCTACCGCCTTTTTCTTTAGTTTCTTTCTGAAGTGATAACTAACATACACGTCACACGTGTAAAATAATTATCTCAACGCATATAGCGCGAAACAAAGCGTTTCACGCGCTGCGTATATTCTGCAGGATAGTCATGGAAAGCTCGTGCATGCTCTGTGCCTGACGCTATCCACATTTCTTTTTCCACTTTCCCCGCACTGTCACGAGGTTGTGTCTTGGCTTCATAGAGCGGTTTCAACATGGCGAAAGGTACAAAGTCATCTTTGTCACCATGGATGAAAAGCATCGGCAACCTGCTCTTCGCCACTTGCTTCAAGGGCGACGCCTCAGCAAACCCCCAACCATATTTTAGTTGGCACAAGATATCCGACGTGTAGAGCAAGGGGAAGGCGGGAAGATGAAACTGCGATTTGAGTTCATGAGTGAATTCATCCCACACTGTTGTATAACCACAATCTTCAACAAAACAACGCACATAGTTGGGTTGTGGTTCGCCAGACACACACATCGTAGTGGCAGCTCCCATCGACACGCCATGCACCACCATACGCGAAGCACAACTGTCTACATGAAACATCCGTTCGGCTTCTTTCATCCATAACATCACATCTATTCGGTCTTTCCATCCC
>CAVKQP010000321.1:0-20349 GCA_963658165.1 Clostridium sp. CAG:302
CAAATGCTCCGCCCGACATATTTTTCCCTCCAATTAGTTTAAATTGTCATAATAAAGTTTCTTATTGTATGCTCGCTGTCTTTCAAGCAATCTCTCATACCCTTCCTTGTCGTTAGCTTTCAGCCATGCCCTGCGGTTGCGTCTGTATTCCCTGTCGTGGGCATTGTGATATTCTTTGGTCTTGCGATTGTTGGCTACCGACTTGTTCTGTGCCTTGTGGATATTGGCGGACAGGAACTCGGGCGATTTCTTCAAGCCAAGCGACCGTGCCCTTGTGAACACCGCTTGTGCCGTTCTTCCAATAGCCTTGCCGATGTTGATATTCGTGTTGTTTGCGTAATTGTCCCTCAAAAACATATCGTCGGCTTCTCTCCATTTCTTTGTTAGGTCAGGCATTCTTACCTCCTTTCTTAACCGTTGGAAGTATCATAGCGAACAACTCGAACAACTCCTGCTGGTTAAGCCAGAAGTCAACGTTACCGACGTAGATGTGGAACAAGCCACTCTCCTCTATTATCTTCACCTTTTCCATGTTTCCTTTTCTTTCCATATCAGTCATGATTTGTTGTTACTAATATTCGTTTCCTTTCTGCTGAACGATTCGTCCAGTCTTATGTAGAAATGCTCTTCGCTTTCGTCTTCCTCTTTGAAGAACAGCCCTAACCCCTCTATAAAATCCTCTATTTGGGAGAGGCTCTTGCGCCCTAAGTTTCTAACCTTCTTATCTATTTGGTGCAAGGAACTAAACTTTGTAAGCAGCTCACCTATAGTGAATACCTCTGCTCCATAATTCAAACCGTTGATAACTCGGACGGGAAGGTCGCAATCCTTAATTTTGGCCTGTAACAACTCGGTCAGCACAGGGCTATTTTCGTGATATGCTCTGCAAGCATTATATCGCTCTTGTAACCCCTTTAGGGAGAGTTCAAGCTCCTTAACTTTCCTCTCCAGTTGCTCGTTGTATATGACGTTGTGTTTGATTTTGTCTGCTTGCATGGAGAACTTTCGACACGCCTTTGTGATTACTTGTCGTACACGTTCGAGTGAAATCTGATACTCTTCTGATAACTCATGCAGCCTTGCTCCTTTAAGATAAGCAGTGAGGATATTGTATTCACGCTGTCTTAGGCCGGGAACGAACACTGTATTGTAGAGAGCAGTTATCATTTCAGTAATATCGGGAGCAAGACATAGAAGTTTATTCCCCAACATCTTGCGTCTGAGTGCAGCCAGTTCGTTGCTTGCCTTTTCCCTTTCGGCTTTCAAGGCGGATAGCTTGTTGTCGAGCATCTCTTCGCTCACGTCAATAAACTTGTATTTCTTAGCATATCGCTCCACATCGTCACCATTGACGTAGAAGTTGCCTTTTTCGTCCTTGTAGCCGCCAAGCAGACCTTCCTTTACGTAGTTAGAGATAGTCTGTGCGGATACACCAAGTATCTCCGCAGCCTTATTTCTTGTTAGCTTGTTCATGGTTGGGGCTTGTTAACTTGTAGAACTCTTCGTCTGACATCTTGCCTTCATCGTGCATTCGATGCACCAAGAGGTTCGCAAGCAAACTTGCGGCATACATAAGACTATTATAAGCCATATTCAAATTGTCTCCATCCAGTAGAGAGAAGTCACCTTGTTTGCCGTCCTTCTCGCAGGAGAGGTCTACCGTTGTCTTGTCTGTTTCTTTGTTCACCTTGACACGCAGGGTGAACAACTCGTTTGTGTTCGATTTCTTCTGTGCCATAATCTTATTCGTATAAATGTTTGCTTTGCCAATAACTCATGCCATGTCCGTGGGTGTAGCGGTTTGTCGGAACTTCGCCATATCAGTTTCTCATTAACTTCATCCCCACCACCTTGTGAACCATATTCGGCTGCGAACGATTGAAATTCATGATGAAATTCCTTTCAAACTCTCCAGGGTTCATCAACAACTTAGTAGTAGGAACTATGATTTCCATTCTTATCTTTGCGCCATCGTCAAGAGTGACGATGGCGGTTCTTGTTATTATAGGGGGGGTATCATTCTTCATTTTCTTCTTCATCAGTACTCTCCTCTTTTTTCTCTAAAGCTTTCTTAGGGAAAAATATCAAAGGAGCCTCTCCAGCAGCAACACGATCCTTATTGTATTCAGAGCAGGCAAGACACAGTTTGTTGTTATAGTCCTCATTGATATTGCGTCGTTCGATTTTAACCTGTCCCATAGCCCGGGAAAGTTCCAGATATATCTCCGTACGGCGTGCCTCCAACTGATTCTCAAAAGCCTGTCGCTCGGCACTCTGCTTCTTCAGGAACTCACGCCTATCTTCATCACACTGCTTGCGAGCTTTGGCTGCTGCCGATTCTGCCTCACTCATCTTCTGATAATTAGCAGTCATTTTCTCATCTCTCTCCTTGCGCAAAGGAGCCAACACTTCATTCTGAAATTCTAATAAAGTTCTCATAATCTATAAATTCCGTTTAAAAGTTTATAATATGTTATTCTATCTCTTCGTTCTTTCGTGTCAATATATCCTTCACCTCGTCATAGGTTGCCATTTCCAACTTCTCACCATCGAAATGTCCCACCGCCAGCAACTGACCATTGGACTTTGTGGCTTCTCTCTCCGAGGTGGCATTGGCACGAATCACCATGATGTCAAACTCACGGATAAGATTTTCTATATCCGCAGGATCAGTCATCTCCATGCCGTTGCGTGCGTTCATTCGTATGCGCTGTATATCAGAACTGGTTAGCACCTTGCCACTCCCCGAATTAGCGTCACGCACGGCTTTTGCCTCCTGCTCTATGCGCTGTTGCTCATAGGCTTCACTTAATAGCTGATAGTTCTGCCATTGTGCCAAATGTTCCAGGAACCTACGGAAACCTTCCGCACCCTGTGCCATTTCCACCAAGGCGAGACTCTCCTCTATCAGCAGTAACTTGTCTTTCACTTGCCAGTGAACCAAACCACGACGGTTCAGCTCTCCCACAATAGCAAATGACGCTGAGAGATTATCCAACTCTTGAAGTTGTTTTTTCTCTTTCTTTTTCTTAAATGGATTCCACATCTTTTCTTTTTTTAAAAATTCTACATTCAAATGAAAAACTCTTCTATTCTCACGAACCAAAGAGAAAAATATTATAAATCTTTTGACCTAAAAAATGGGACTTCCGCCGAAGCCAATATATATATAATGATTAATAAAGTGTGTCAATGTGTCACAAAACGGGTACCGTCCACTTCCAACACAAGGATATCATTTACCATCCTTATCTGATTGCTCTCCACGAACTGCACCATTCTTTGGTGGCGCAACACATCCACTTTCAAGCAAACACAGATACCAGCATCGACGTGCCCCGTCTTGGTGAGGAACTTGATGTAGAACGGCATACGTTCCACCTCCATCGCCGTCTGCGGATGCACATAACCCACTACTCTCTGCTTGCTTCGTGGGTCTATCCACTGCCATTTCTCGGTATAGCGGCGAAGTTCCTGATAGGACTGTCTCGGTCTTGTTCTCATTTCCCAATTTTATTAATATACATCACTAAAGTTATGATGGTCTCCATGATACCCCGACTCTTCCTTCTGCTTGTAAGGAGGAAAATCAAGGGCAAGAAAACGTTTCAATACGTCTTGCTCCACCTGCCTATAATCCTTGTGTACCTGTTGGCGATGTCGCAACACATCGGGCAACAATATATTCTTCAAAGGATTCCCCCAGTCGCTCACCTGACTCACCAAACTATAATTAGGATAGAACATCAGGGAGTAGGCAGACAACGAACGAGAAGGCCTGTCGTACATCGGACCGCTCAGAGTCAATGCCCTGTCCTTATTGTATAGCACCATGTGCGAAGACTGAGCCGAAACATTCCTATTAAAGGAATAGAGTATTTTATCCTTGTACGGTTCAAGATACCTCTCCATCAAGTTGCTACAATCCTTATTGGTAGATAACACCAAGTGGGAGATCCATTCCCTCTCAAAGCACTGTTGGAGAAAAACTAATGTTTCGCCCAAGACGGTAGGCATTGCCACCACCATCACTTGCTGCTCTATCAGCAGATAACTGATAGCCTTATAGAACTTCTCCATCGTTACATCGCCCTGGGTGTAGAACGTGAGCATTCTGTAGGGGGCTTGCATTACCGCCTTGGGTAGCTTCTTATCTACACAGCAAGGCGGCATGAATAGTAATGTATCATCCATATTCATCAATCTTTGCGATTACTTATATATAACCAACGGCATGACGAGGGCGGTAACCATTGGCGAAGGCTCATCACCAACGATAACACCAGCTCGGCTCGGATCACTCAACTGGATACGAAGTTTATTGTTAGGAACGGCATTCACGGCGTCCGTTAAACTAAGATAGCTAAAGCCTATCTGGAAACCCTCTTCGCAAACACTGTCTGTTATCATTACTTGGTCTTTTCCAGCAAGATTGAAGTCAATGTTCTGTGCGGAAACGCTCAGGCACATTCCTTCTTTCTTCAAGATAACCTGTCTATCGACATCACTACTGAAAAGACTGATACGCTTGACAATACTAAGCAGCTCTTTTTTATCACAACAAACATACATGGGCTGGTTCTTTGGAATCACAGAATTGTAATTGGGGAAATTGGCATCCACATAAGTACAAACAAACTCCACGTCGCCCGAAGAGAAGCGTACGTAATGATCACATTTCTCTATGTCGATGGTCTCAAAATCATCGAATGCCGACAAAGCCTTGAAGAATTGCGAATGTACCAAGATTTGCCCTGCATTGCCACTTCTAAAGAAGTTACTACCTCCTTGCTCGGGGTTGTTGGTATGTATTATCTTATAGAGAATATGGGTGTTAGTCGCCACAAATGCCACCTCTGATAAATCCTCAGCAATATCCACGCACAAACACTTCAACACCGGGCGCAAGTCTTCCGTACCGACGAACTTACTTGCATTTGCCAATACGTTCTTGAAGAAAGGCATTGGAATAGATATATGTGTCTCGCTCTCCTTGCTCTCGCTTCTCAAAGGAAACTCATCTGCATCGAGATAACTAAGAGATATATTACCCTTTGTAACATTACTTCCTGTGCCCGTGCAATACTCGACACCGATGGCATGGCTACTTTCTGATATATCGAATGTCAACACGCAATCATTAGGAAGATTCGAGATGAATGAGGACATGACAGAAATAGGCAATACCACTGACTTCTGAAAGCTCCCCTCCACGATGGACAACTGCACAGGGATTGTCAACTGCGAGTCACTTGTGGCGGAAATCAGAAGGAACTGACCGTCTTCCTGACGCTGTGTAAGCAGTACATTTTGGAGAATAGAGAGAGCAGGCTTCGATTCGATACACCTTTCGCTCTTATGGAAGGCATCCTTAAGTATCTGGGCTGTTGCTTGTAGTTTCATTTTCTTATAATATTATATGATGTTATACTTACTTTTTTCAGAATGGGAGGTCTTCGTTGTTGTCAACAAAGCCGTCAGGCAACAATGAGGAGTCTTGACTTCCGTCTGCTGGTGGCACCCAGGCAGTGGCATTGCCCATTACCGTATTGTATGCCTGCTGTGGATAAGGCTGCTGGGTTGTCGCACTCTGCGGCTGGTACAACTGGGCTATGCGCTTGTTCATACGGTTACGGATAGCCTTGAAAAGGTGGCTGTTCTCATCGTTGTAATCCTGGTTCACAATATCGGGATCTTTCAATTTGTTTGCCTCCTTCACCTGCTCCACGAGTTTAGGGAAACGCTGCGCCGCTGCCTTGACATACTCCACGGAGAAGGAGAGTTGCATCTCGTGCGTAGGAACACTCACATTACTATCGCCACGCTCAGCAGCTCTCTGTCTCACGGTTGCCTTGTACTGCTCATTGAAAGGCCAGATGTTCACCCTCAACTTCGCCAACTGTCGGTTAACATCGTTCTTGGAGTTTTCCACCTTGATCTCGTTCAAATCACATGGGATGCAAACATAAGGTCGCTTGTCATCCGCTCCACCAATTCCTGTAATAACCTTTGCTCCATTCAGGGACAAGAGGTCGATATTTCCATTGTAACTTGCCATAACTATTTGTTTTATAAAAATTCTAACTCTTTATTTAAAAACTTGATGTACGTCTTGAAGAACCTTGTCACCTGCTCACAAGCTCCACCGCCTTGATAAGAACATCTCCCTGTGCAGTTGGTATGCGAACCATCGAAAAGCTCACAATACTCGCCGCCCCCCATACCACCACGATGTTGTGGACAGAGGTAAACGAAGGTATCTACCCAGGCTTGCCTATTGGCTACCCTTATTCCTTTCTTTGCTTTATTCTTCTTATCCATCTTAGAACGGTAAATCATCCTTGTTTATTTCCTCCACCATACTGGCGGCTGTATTGTTGTTGCTTTGCGAGTTCGCCGCTCTCCTACCCTGCCTTCGGGAAACAAAGTTCTTCCATCGTTCCTCTTCCTCTGTTGTCAGCGTTACGATGTTTCCGTCATCATCCCTGTAAGGCAATGGGTCGGGCCCCTCGACATATTCCTTGGCTCTGCGTTTCAACTCCTCATAATCTTCCGGGACGGTATCTTTGCCCGAACGGTAGAAGAAGAAAACGTGCTTGCTCGTTTCTACCCTACGGATGTACTTAGGCTCCACACTATCATCGCTCTCCCATTCTTTGCCAGTAAAGTATTCCTTCGTCACCCAGGCTCGCAGTTTAAAACAACCATGTCGTTTATTGTCCTCACCTACCAAGAGACTTTCGGGATTGCAAATGATATTCATGTTCTTGCAATACTTCTTGATCTTCTTCTTGAAGGTGGCTCGGCTATACTCCTTGCTTTTTCCCTCGCTGGCATCGCTCCAGTCGCGCATGAACTCATTAAACATATCATCGGTGCAGATAGGTGCCGCATAAACGGCTTCCCTGCCAAAGAACCACTCAAAGTAGCGCACCGAGTTCTCGGTCAGTTCCTTCACCAGTAATCTTCGCTGCACGTTCTTCTGTGGGGCGATGACAAAGGTGTGATACCTCATGATGAATTGCACCGCCAGGGCACAGATGTATATCGTTTGGTTCCTGTCTCGCTCAGTCAACTTCTCGGGCTCAGTGTCAAAGTTCTTCATTACGTCCTTGGGCGAACGTGCCAACTCATGCTGCATATAGTTCTCTCGGGCGAATCTGTCAGAGAACGACACCAAGGGGAAACGTCCAATAGTAGATGGGTCATCGTCCGACAACTGCGAGTTGCTTGTTATCACGTTCAGCGGCGAGTCCTCCAGTTTGAAACTCACTGGGTCGCCAAACTTGCGCTCTACCTTGGTGCCCGATGTTACCTTGTTGTAAAAGTACTTCATCGGGAAACCCGAAGACTTATCTTCCCAGTGAACCACCCTATATTTGCCGGGCTTGATCAGTAGGTCGGACAAAGAGAACTTGGCATCATTCACGGAGAGAAACTCCTTCATATCTACCTTTAGCACATTTACAGCGGAACCTACCACCAAGTTAACTATAACCGACTTACCAGAACCACCGCTTGCTTGCTTCTCATCCTCCACCTTGTCTTCCAAGAGATAGGGGCAAATACTCTGCATACCAGCCCAAGAACGATAACAGATGCGCCCGATGCAACTAATCATGTTGGCAAAGTGGGAGTCTATGGTGGCGACTGCATCCTCAGGGAGTTCCTCCTTGTTGCGTATCGCCTCTTGCTCCTGTCGCCAAAGCACATTGGAGCAACCTCTGATGATTCGCAGTATAGGCCAAAGGTCTTGCTCTCGCTTTCCTTGCCAATCCACTTGCCATCTGTAAGTCTGACTCCATTCCGCCAAGTCGGCTTTCATCTGTGATATTTCGTCGATGGTGAACACGGGCGAACCATCCTCGTTCTGCATCCCCTCCTTCTGGGTAATGACACTCTTTCTATCAAGATATTCCTGACTCTCTCTTATCACGAACGGGGGACTGAATGTCCTCATTGTGAAATCATAGTTCTTCCTTGCCAAGGCAGGGATGAAGAAGTTGATGCGCTCATAACTTACTGGCGTAATACTATCGGGTGTTATCTTCAATGCCACGTTGCGGAAATAGAAATACTCCGTGTGTGCATCAAACGACTCGTTGAAATCGATGATCATGCTCTGCAAACCTCCAGCCGACTTTTCTGAAAAATTCTTGTCTATGAGGTTGGCGCAGTCCGACATCATTCTTCGTTCTTGGTCATTATGTCGCCAGCTCTGTTCCGTAAACTCCAGGAGCAAGGTCTTCGTTGCCTGGATGATACTCTTGGCATCAATGTATTCCACGAAACATCTGTCAAGATGAATGTACTGACCTACGAGGTCGGTACTGTCGGGATCTATCATTCTGTAATATCCGCGGCAAGTCATGAATAGCCAAACCTTGGTGGGCGACACCTTACAAGTGGGGGGCTTGGGCTTGCCACTTCTCGGGTCCCTGTTATACTCTATCTCGAACGGGTCGGTGTTGTTAGCTCCCCGAAGTCTCGAATAGAGAGGTATTCTTATATCATGGTCGAAGCGGAAATTATCCTCATCCGTCATGTGATACGTCAGCAGATAGTCCCTCACCGAACGAGGGGAACATCCATATAGCCATTGCCACCTTTGGTTATATCTCACCCTAAAGGCATCGGGCAACATCGCATAGCACAAGTCACTGTACTTCGTGGCGATGGCTCCGCAGTCTCTCTGACTGGCAATGTCATTAGGATAGAAGATTATTGTTCTTTCTGCAAAGCGATTCATTTTCTGATACTGCAAGGCATTGAAGTCCAACTTCTCCTGTCGCCACTGACCACGGTCAATGTACCAGAAGTTTCTTCTTCCTATGGAGAAAGCCACATGATACCAGCAATGTTTTTGAAAATGCTCATCATTCTCCTTATCCATTCTCAAAGAGCGCATGGCGTAGTAGATGCTCAGTGCATCCTCGGGCGTGCGGCAGAACACGATGTGCTGTGCCTTGATGTCGCCAGTCTCTATCGGTTCTTCTTCTGCATGAAACGTACCCTTAGGCTCGCCGTCCTTGGTCTCGTTCTCTACCCAGATTTCCCTTGTATTCGTATAGGGCTCATCGGGTTGCAGCTTCTCTATCGCCGCATGAACGGCAGTGGATGTTCCACTGCGATGATCCATCGCATAGGTAAACACCTTGTCGCCCATCAGCCATTTGCTCACCTTCCTCACCGTGTGATCCTCACAGGTGGAGAACACTATCGGGTCTTGCTGCATAGCCGGGCGGAAGAAGCAACCGCATGAACCTTGTGGGGCTATCACGTCGGTGGCGAAGCAAACGAACAAAGGATTCCACGGTGTGCCATAAATGACCTCACTCACCAGTTGCCCGTTCCTCACCACGTTCGGCAGTGTCACTTGGTCAACGGCATAGATGCGAAAATCATCATTCAGCATCTGTGTGGAAAAATCCTTGCCGAAGCCAAACTGAACCAATCCCTTTACCGTGGTGACCTCGCACCCCAGGGCTGCCAGTTCCTGGGGATTGAAGTCGGTTTTCGGAATAAAAGAGAATGTTTCTATCGTCTGCGGTGCTATCGTGCGGTAATCCATCTTGCCGAAGAGCATAGGCCTTTTCAGACGCACCTCTTCCTTGTCACCATACACTCGCACCACCAAGTCCTTGCACAGGCGCAAAAGACTCGCTCCGTGCATAGGGAGGTTGCGCATAGCCGCATACAACTCCAAGGCTCCATAACCTTGTCTTCCCGTCTGCGTGCATTGCCAACGAACTGCTCCCTGACTTGCTTTGTTATCGCCTTCCACCCCTACTCCATCATAGAGACCGCCACGTTCATTATTATGGATAATGAAGTGTGGGGTCTGCTTTGCCTCGCCCTGCACACCATCGTCTTCCACCTTCTTTCGGCAGAAGGGACAGAAGCAAGCTGTCTCGCCTTCGATGTGCTGCTCATCGGCTGGCTTCACAAGGAAAGCCATGTCGATATGAGCAAGTTGGTTAAGTATAGGATGAAAAAGCATTATCTTTTATTTTTATAGTAAAGAGAAAGGAGGGACCGCCAAACTTTACTTAGGGTCGTTACCGATTCCCCGTCCCTCCATATTCCTTTCCGTATGTTTACATATTCAAAAACGTCTCCAATTTATAGTGCCGTACCTTGCAGTTGCACAGCCGTTCCATTCGGTGTGTAAGCATCAGGGTAAACTCTCGAAGCGAGATGAATTGCTCATCAAGTTCTATCACCTGCACTGCCACTCGCCAATAGCACTTGCCATTCTTTTGTCGGCAACTATGCTCGTGACTTATCCGCAAGTCCTTCACCCTACCCGCCATCATCTTGAATAGATATTGGCAAGCATCCTTGATCAAGGCAAAGGGCGCATGGAAAAGCAAAGTGGGTATCTCATCGTTTAGTCCTCTCATCGTCTCAGTATAGGCGAAACGATGAAGGAACTTGTATCTCGAACGCTGACCAGCTTTCCCCAACTGCTGCCTATTGGGTGTGTAGGGCAAGGAGAGATAATCGTACCTAAGAGACATCTTTTTTCTCTGCTATATCACAATGTTTGGGTACGGAATCACCACGCAGGCGGTTCATAATCTGCCAGGTGCAATAGATACTGCGTTTACAGTCAAATATCGGATCATGCACCGCGTTCTTGTCGCCACAGACATCTTTATAATCCTCCACCAAGTCGTAAGCCTTATCCATATCCAAGGGCTGACCCATCTCCTTCTCATGCACCAATCTCGCTCCCTCCAGGAAGAAGGTACGGTGATCCCTGAATGACGTGTGCTTTACCTTGAAGTTGATGTGCATCTTATAACAGATATATCGCAGAATGGCAATGTCGAAGTCTGTTCCTTGCGACCACAGGCAAATATCCTTGTCACCCAGTCGCTTCTTGATATAGTCCATCCAACCGAACAAGTCGGTAACAACAATATCTATCGACTTACAAGGCGTGTCGCCGTCATTCTCCAACAAAGTATTCTTTGCTTCGTCCGACTGTTTCGCCCACCATTCCGCTGTGTTCTGATCGAAGGTAAAACCATTGAGGAACATACTCCTCAAATCCACATGAGCCGAAAACGTGCTGTTTCTCAATCGTTCGTCGCCCTCCTCGAAGAAGGGAGTGTCCTTACCATTGCGCCTCCATGCCACAGCTCCGATACTCATCACGGCAGCTGTGGGGCACAAGGCGCAGGTTTCTAAATCAACAGTTACATCTATCATTTGTATGTAGTTATTTTTTTTTAAGTTCAGCATAAAAAACAAGGCAAGAGAAAAATCTTATTCTTCCACCTCACCTTTCCGAAACTTCTGGAGCAAAGAGGTTATTCCCTCCTGTTCCCACGGCTTCCAATCATCTGTGGAAAAACGTTTGATAACGGTGTTACGACTCATGCCCCTCTCTTCCATAAACTCGAAGAACTTGATGCACAAGCCATTGTTAGCCCTCTTCAAACAAGCATAGAAAATCCCAGGGTCATCACTCTTGGCGAGGGTATATAAATACCCCTTGTCACCAATCTCGTTGCCCAATACATCCACTTCCACATAACCAAGCAATAGCTTAGCTACATCTGATATAGCTAAGAATTGTTCCTTGCACGTATTAATCCCCAAGATTTCCCAAAGTTCAAAACCCTTTTGGAAAAATCTCAGATAGAACGTAGATGAAGTGAAACCCTTGGACAACAAAAAGTCGCCCAAAGCTTTCTTTTCATCCACCTTCATGTCGGAAACGGCAAGAGGTGTATTCGGATTTGATATTTTTTCTATGTTTTTTTTGGTCATTTCAATTTAAATTCTTAATTTTGGTGCAAATTTAAAGAATTAAATTGAAACAAACAAAGGTTAGCTATATTTTCTGCAAAATATTAGCATATTTTAATAAAGGTGAACTATAACTTTTCAAAATTATCCAATCATGAAGTATAAGTACAATTACTCTTTTCTCGAGAAATGGATGGTTGCCAACAGGGACATTACCGACAAATCCATCCTTCACGCCATCGGCACCAGTAGTAACACCAGCCTCGACTTGTGGGAACGCAAGGAGTGCCCCATGCAGCTCATCGGGCTCCTCAGGTTCTGCAATGCGTTCAACGTACCCATCTCTGCCTTTATCGTTGACGAAGACATCAATGCAAACGACCTCTCATCGGGCGAAATGGAATATGTATTGCCCGAAGAAAACGACCAAATGCAACCCAACGTGGGATATATCGACAACACAGCCAAGCGACAGCCAGGCACTCGTATGCTCCGTGATCCTCTCGACGTGGATGTTATCAAATCGGTAGTGCCCGGTCTTATCACCTTGCGACCGCCCACACCACTACCGCAGGAGTTGCCTTCCGACCCCATACCCAAGGAAGAGAAGCAGGACGTGAACCTCTCCACCATCAACCGTCTGCTTGACATCATCGCCGACCAACAGCAACTCATCAAGACTCTCACCCACCAGCTATCCCTCCAGCAACCAGGCTACATGGTTGCCGATGAAATCAGGCGCAAGCCATAACAAACAACAGCCACCTATCCTCTCGGACTGGTGGCTGCACTCCATTTAGCGAATACTTATTACTTTTAACTAATAATTAAATTCGTATTAAGCTCAAAAATCAACTTAAATAAATAACCGTGGTTCCGCTGAACCTTATAAACTACTACTCAACTAAAACCTAAATCCTAACTTTCATTCAACGCCGCCATACGACGGCGCAGGAAATATCTTTCGTCTATGCGCTCGCAGTCTTCCGACAGGCTTTCATAGGGTATGTCTGTATAATAATATCCACGATGCAAGAACAAGGCTGGTGCCTGGTCGCCGAAAGTGAAAGGAAGTGTCGTTTCCTTTCCGTCCTTACCCTTCACCATCTTGGGCTTGAAAGATAAGATTGCTATCAGCTCCGACTCACTCACCACTGGCAAGGCTAACATCTCCTTCTCTAATTCACTCCCCTCGACGGGAACAAAGAAAGAAGTACTTTGCCAACCGTCCTTAGTGGGCTCCTTGACGTTCGTCCATCCGTCCTTACAGATGGTTGCCTTGAACTCCACGAAAGCCACGCCTCCAGCAAAGCCATCGGGCGACTCATAGAACGTTTCTGATCCTTGTCGCTCTACCCACTGACGGGCTTCCTCGATCGCCTCGTTACACCGACCAACGAACTCA
This sequence comes from Clostridium sp. CAG:302, assembly GCA_963658165.1. Lineage (GTDB taxonomy): Bacteria > Bacteroidota > Bacteroidia > Bacteroidales > Bacteroidaceae > Prevotella. The sequence continues at coordinate 13,166 of CAVKQP010000321.1, forward strand.
TGCAGCCTCTTCCCCACTCCACTTTCTGCTGCGACCTTATAATAATAATGTGGTCTTGTTTTTCTTTCCATCATAATATATAAGAAATGTCTTTTTACTTTTTTACCTTTAAACAAACTTTTGCCTGCAATAGATAACAGGCTCACCGCTCTCATCGTTCCTCATCTTGAAACCCTTGTACTCCAACTCCTGAAGATACAATGAAAGAGGATCACCCAGTGGGCAAACAACAGCCTTGAAGTAAGTACGAAGTTGCGAGTCATTAAACATATCGCATCCCTCGCTCCAATGGTCTTGCGGCTCATACTGATTACAGAAAGCAGTTATCTTGGAAGGAATGACGAAATCATCCAGTGTTACCTCGGGCTTGTCGTCATTGTCTATCAAGTCGTAATTATCCTTTTTGCTTTTTCTCATCTTCCTTGCGTTTTAATGTGAGCAACATCACGACCACCACGGCAAACAGAAAAACCTCGCAAATATGCCTCTTTATGTTCGTCCACCAAAGCTTCGTCTGCACCTCCTCGGTGTTTTTCTTGTCCTCCACATTGCTGCTGTCGCTTACAGCCCAGTGTGTGCCCACGTCAGTTTTGTCACTTAGCGAAAGACTATCTATGCTTCTGCGTATCTGTTCCATCTCATACTGTTGGCGTTGCATCTGTTCCTCGAAGGAGTATTGCTTATCATAGTCGCCTGTACGGTGGATGGTCCTCTTCGTGACAGTCTTCTTGTTGCCCAGGGTGTCGATGGTTTCCGTGATATGCTCCTCGGTAATATCCTCATAACTACCCACCTCGGATGCAGCACACGAGGTGTTACTCGTCTGGGCAAGGGTCTTCACCAAGCTATCCGTCTGCATCACGATCTTCTCTACACTGTTACGACTCACCATCGCCACACTGTCCATTTGCTCCAGGTGCGTGTCAATGGCTACACGGTGCGAGGCACAACTTGCAAGTACCAGAATGAGTATCAACAATAGCAATACTAATTCTCCTCTTTTTCTTTCCATACGTTTTTATCTTAGTTGATGGTGCAAAGGTACGAAGAAAGAAATGAAAGGAAAGGACAAAGGTAATATGGAAATGTGAAAATGCAAAAAGCAGAAATACACAAAAGCATAAATGCACAAATGTGCAAAAACACAAAAAGTCATGGTAAGGTACCAAACGACCTTACCACGACCTTACCAATATTTTAAACTCAATTAACGGAAAAATCCTTATCCTCGATAAAAGACAGGAGCGAACGAACCAACACACCCGAAGTATTCTTGTGCCTGTCGCTCCACTCCCAGAGTCCTGAGCTGCGCAAAGTCCTCATCGCTACATTGTATGCAAAAGCGGTTATTCTTCATTCCGACATAGGAAATGCGAGAAACCAGTGATTTTTGAGAATCGCCTATAACGAGGGAAACGAACTCGTGCCACTTGTCGGTGCCTTGGTTTACCTGCACTCGTATCTTGTCACTCTCGGTGGGAACGTTGGCAAAGAGGTCTTGCACCGTTGGCTCCTTCTTTTCCTTGCCAAATTTCGCCTTGTTCTTATTCTTCGACTCCATTCGTTTTGTCCCCATATCAGAACGGTAAATATCGAAGTCTATACGTTCGGGATCGCCAGTCTTCAAACCACGAGGGCGAATTTCCTTGTAGGTAAACCAAATGTCGGAAAGTCCCTCATCCGCCAAACGCTTCATATCAGCCATTGCGGTCTCGATCACGCTTTGCTTAAAACGTGAATACTTCGGATAGGAATCCTTCACTGTCATATCATCCTTATTGAACTTCAACACACCCATATAGGTTTTCAAATCTTCGAGGTTGGTGCTATAATGTGGACTGCCTTGTGACTTCAATAAGAAATAAAACGACGGTGTATATTTCTTCTTGGATATTTTCGCCAGCATCTTCAAATGTTCGATGTATCCCTCTGACATATCCAGAAGATAATCCGCCACAAGGTCATTGATGACAAACTCAATCCATCCGTTGCGAACATCAAACTGAAAACCATTCTTGCTATAAGAATCCATCGGAGTTGCAATAGACTTGAATATCGGTTGCCACTTGCTCACAGTAATCTGCTTTCCGGTCTTTTCATCTTTCTCCAGGTAAGACACCCGCATTTCCAAACGTCGCAAGTCGGGCAGAACCATTGTCTTGACAATGTTTTCGTTTTTCTTCAAGGTTGGCTGCAACACCGCCGAATAATGGGTATCGGTAATGCCCAGGTCTTTCAACGCCACACGAACGGTCAGAGCCTCGTTTTTCTGCTCCATCGTATAAATGGGCTTGGGTCTGTCGGGGTTCTTGTATCGCTTATCATCCAGGAACTGCTTGATGTAATCTTGCAACTTGTCGCTCACAAGAATCAGCACGTTCTGTTGAAAGAGGGAAAGACCACCAACTATCTTTGTGTAAGCAAAGGGGGTCTTGATCCACTCGTCGTTTTCTGTGATTGCTTTTTCTTCTTTCATGACCCTACATCTTTTTGTACAATTTCATTTTGCGCTTGTTGTAAATCCTACCATAACGAGAGAAAAAAATAGTGCCATAGTACTATTAGTATATTTATATATTAATAGGTGGAAAACGTGGAATTGTACAAAAATATGTAGGGTAATCGTACAAAAATATGTAGGGTAAACCCCTAAAATTGTACAAAAGTTGGTACCCTACATACTTTTGTACAATTTTCCACGTTCCCAACTCGCCACCATCTTTCTCAATCGTCCCGGTGTCTGTCGAGATATTCCATCACGGCTTGCCTTGCGATGTCCTTGATAGGCGTACCCGTTTGCATTTTCATCTTGATGATCTGCATATAATAGTCCATCGGCACATAGATGGTAATGCCGTTCTGTGTTTTCTTTTCCACGTTCTTCACAGTGGCGGTTGCAGGCGAAGGTGCTTCCGCTTGCATAGATTGCTCCACCTGGGCCTTCTGTTTGCCCTGTTCCAAGATACGCTCATTCTCTTCCACTATCGGGGCATCCTCCAGATTGAAAGGCTTAACCCCATATTTAACTTGTCTTGCCATATTTCTAAAATTTCGGTGATTTTTCAGATAGTCTATAACGTATAGTCCCTTACTCGCTTGGCATACTTGCCAGTATCTCCTTGGTAAATCGCTCGTAATCGATCCCTACCCTGCTATAAGGCGCGTATGTAAAAATGTCCTCATTCATTGCCTGGGCTTCCACCATCTTGGTATCACGGCGCGTATAGGAGTCGAACATATAATCTTGGTATTTGCCGCCCAGATAGTCCTTGAACTGCTTGGTGGCCCTCGTCTGGTCGTTGCTCATGACCATCAACAAGCCACGAATGTCCAATACCTCGTTGAGGTCTTCCCTCGTTTCCTCTACAGCTCGGATAATCTCGGCGATACCTTTCGTCGCCAACGCCTCCAGTTGCACAGGCATGATAACGCTCGTGGCAGCTGTGAGGGCGTTGTGAGTGAGCAATGACATGGCAGGGGGGCAATCTATCAAAACATAATCGAAGCTGTCGAGTACGGTTGTCGCTCCCTCGTCGGCTAATTCCGTGCCCTGAATTTCCGCCAGCGGTTTGGCAAACAACTTACGGAGCACCTTGCGAGGTACCGCCATTTGGTTTAAAAAAGGCTCGATGTTGATAAGCTTGCTGGATGCCGGGGCAAGATATATGCCCTCTCTCACCTGATACACGGGTATCTGCGACTGCTGCACGATGGCATCATACATGGTAGGTTTGCCATGGTTCTTGATTTCGCTCCAACCGAAGAGGAACGACAAACTAACTTGTGGGTCCAAGTCGATAAGCAACACACGGGGCAAACGCTCCTTTCCTTGCTCGTTCTGCCCAAAGTAACCCTTACCAAAGCGGCGCAAACCTGTTGCCAGGTTCTGCACGGATGTTGTCTTTCCAACTCCTCCCTTGTGATTCACAAAGGCGAGGATTTCTTTCAATTTTCTCTTTGCCATAATCTTATAATTTTTTTAAACATCATTTTTCTACAACTCCACAAATGCATCAATCCACAAATACATCCATCCATAAAAGCATAAATGCACAAATCCATAAATGCACATTCGTGTAAATCTGCTTTTGTGCTTTGCGCTTGCAAAGTTAAAAATTAAAATTTAAACCGCCAAACATTTTTTAATTTATTTATTGATTTGTGTATTGATTTCTTTGTTGATGGCTTTATTTCTTTATTTATTGATGTATGCATGGATGTATATCAATCCACACATACATCAATAAAGCCATAAATACATCAATCCATAAATGCATAAATCCATAAACACACAAACGCATCAACGTGCGTTTATATGTGCTTTTCTGCTTTTGTGCATTTATGCGTTTGTGCTTTTATGGAAAAGTTGTAATGCATGATACCGTCGAAGTCCACCACCACGGGACCGCCGAAGGCGTCCAGCTTGCGCACACGCGCAAATCGTGGTTTGCCCTTCTTGACCTTGTTGCACATCTTGGTGAAGATTTTAGCCGGTAGGGTAAAACTGCTGATATTGCCCTCCTTGTGGGTGATATGGATAGGGTGGGGAGGAAATTGTATTTTTCCATCGACGGCAAAACAGTGATTTTTCACACAGTCTATAACGATAGAGGCGGAACTCCAGAAGTACTGATGAACTCCTGCCAGCACCGTTTTTGCCATGTCCTTGCTTATCTCAAACTCCGCCACGCCTTTTTCCCGGGTCACTTCCTCGCAAGTAAACCGCCGCGCATCCTTGCGGGCGTTGGTCAGCTGCTCGAAGGCAGCAACATAGTAAAATACTCCTTGTAGCGGGAACTCACAGCTAAAGACACCAGCCGACACCCTCGCAGTCTGGGAGAGGTCGAAGAAATCAGGAAAGAATACCTTACCTATCTTTCTGTTAACCTCACTGGCGCGGTAGGTGCCCGTTTCCAGTTTTACCATCCGCGCCCAAACTTCGCCAGCTATCTCATACAACTGGCGAAGCACCTCCTTATTCATCTCTTTTTCCTTTTTCATAAAATCGGTGATTTTTTCGATAATCTATAACAAGCAACACTTATCTTAAACGTCGCTCCCTTAGCCCTTGAAAGCTCCAGCCAACAAGGGAAGGAAGAACACGGCGGCACCTATACATGAGAAAAGCAGCACACCGGTAACAACAACGGCGCAAGCCGCTAACGAATACTTAACAAGTCTCTTCATTTTTATATCTCCTACTATTATAAATTAGTATAATATGTCGGCTATCCTCACGGACCGCCGAACGTAACAAACAAATAAATATATATTGATTATGATAATATACTATTCCGTGGGGTGTGCCCACGCCTGGGCTATTTTACGGCTGTTTTATATCCCGCCAAATTCGGCTTTTCTTGCACGCTCCCACGCTTCCGATCCTCCAGCCCTTGGCCTGGGCTGCAATCTGGTTAAAACGATACCAAACGTTTATATCCGTAAACTCAAAATGCATGGTGCCTTTTTTGTAAAAGCGGACGCGGAACCAATCGAAATAATACCAGGTGCCGAAATCTGCGCAGGTGTTTAATATATTACGTTCAAACGGGCGGAATCCCTCCTTATCTATGGACTTCCCACAAATAAAGCTCAAAGCCTTGTAAAGGTCTTCCACCTGATTACGGCGGCTGTCCCAAGCGTCGAAGGAATAAACTAACGTTTTTTGTCCCCACCCGATTGCACAGTGCAGACCATCAACGATAAAACGCTGATTCACCATATAATTATTATTCGTCTTCCATTTCTCCCCTGCGGTGGTGTTGTCGGCGGATAGTGAGCAAATAGTATCAAAAGCCTTAACCACGCACTCATTCATGATATTTCCGATATTCTGGACAATATCGTTAACAACAATGTATATATTACGCAGGGTAAACGGGCGGGCCTGTGAGGTCTCGACAAATCGGGTAATCTTTTCCTGCAAAGCATTCGTGGAGTACTTTTGCATATTTAGCAGCTCGAAGACCTTGCGCCAGGCTGCAATCTGCAATTCCTTGCGGAATCGGTCACGGGTAATGTTATATAATTCATTTCCTTGGTCGTCCTTGCCATGTGCGCCAAAATGGATCTTGCAGCTCGTAAAATCCTTTATATTGGTGTTGATTAGCTCGCTCGCCTGCTGCACTGCATCAAACTGCGAGACGGCGGCGTTATAACGTTGCACCATATCGCGCAAGGCATCATAACGGATCACTCCCTCCGTGCCGTTGCCCTCGTCTTCGGGCATAAAATCAAACTGTATATTGTCGAAATCCTCCACTTCCTCGGCGGGCTTATAAAGGCGAAGGATTGACACCTCGGCACCCGTGCGGCGTTCCGCCGTCCCGTGGCTGAACACGTCGCCTATATCCTCACGGCTCCCGTTAAGCCCCACCAGCTCCCGCACCTTGCCCATGTCGCCGTAACTATGCGAATAATGAGAGGTAGGAAAAAGGGATATTATCGTACAACCAGCCGGGGCAACCTCCCAGGCGTGCAAGATATGTTTTTCCGCCGTGCTAAATGGTGGATTCATGATAATATAACTAACATCCTGTATCTGATCCGTGCGCAACTTCAGGAAGTCGGAACCGATAACGGAACACTGCGCAGATAAGGCGGCGTTCAAAACCTCGTTTATCTCGCAAGCCTTGACAGCTCGCGCCCCATCCTCCAGGCAATACCGTACGATATTGCCCGAACCTGCCGAAGGCTCCAGTATTACGGCATCCGTCAGGTTTTCCCCAACTGTCATCTGATTAAACACCTCGCGGGGCGTGGGGTAGAAATCACGGTTAAATATATTTTGATAGTCCATATTTGAATTTTAAAAAATCGGTCATTATTTTTATATGCTATAACGAAGTAAACGAATCCCAAAGGGGAGGGAAGGGGTAATTTTTACCAACCTTCCCCGCCCTGGTTGGGCTGTTATGCCGCCTTGCTGTCGCCCTTGGTGTCTGCTTCGGGCTGCTCCGTCGCTTGCGTGCCGTCGCCCTGTGTTCCGTCGGTTCCCTCCATGGAGGCCAAGCGGTCAGCCATTCGGCGTAACATCTCGCTCATGTTCTGAATGTTTGCCCGCATCGCTGCCATATCGGTGCGGAGCTGCTCAGCCTCGGCGTGTCTGTTTGCCGCTTCCTGTGCCTTCTTGGCGCATTCCTGAGCGGCGGTGGACAATTCCCCGAAGAGATCCACCAACGCTC
>CAVKQP010000321.1:20359-21574 GCA_963658165.1 Clostridium sp. CAG:302
CCCAGAAGGTCAACAACGGGCGCGGCTTGCATGGCTTCGCTCTCGGCGGTCGTGTTCTGGTGCTGCTCCTGAGTGTTCTCTTCCTGGTGCTGTTCCTGCTCGCAGGTATTGCCGGCGGTGTCCTCAGTCACGCCGAACCATTTGCGCAGGCTTGCCACGGCCTCGGGCGTTGTTCCCTGCCACTGTTGCGCCTCCTTGTTCCATCGTGCGCCGTGTGCCTTGATCTGTTTGCGGTTGCGGTACGTCGTGCGCTGGTCGCCTACCACTGCCACGCCCTCGGGGATTTCCACCAACTCCAAGCCCTCGGCGGGCGCCTCGTCTGCTGCATCCTCGGCGGTGGTGTCGGTTTGCTTGTTGGTGTCGGCAGCTTTTTCGGCCTTGCCATTCTTCTGGCTATCCTCCCAGGCCTTGCGCTGCTGCTCCACCTGCTCGGCATCCTTGCGTAATTCTGCCAATACAGCCTCGGAAAATGCTAATACTTCGACATCTCGAAGGCTATTATAATCACTGGCGTACACGGTAACACCAACGGCGGCGAACTTCTCTGCGCGTTTCTGCTGCACCCTGCCCCCGCCAAGGCAAACTCCATAATAATATACCTCACCCTCATAAGTATCAGGCTTCACAAGATAGACCGCGTAACCCTGGGCGATCAGTTCAGCGGCTTGTAATGGCTCCAAAATTCGGCTATAGTGTCCGGCTTCCTTCTCGCCTGCTGCAAACAGATTGCCGCCCAGTGCCTTAGTAATAGCCTTGTATGTGGCGTTATGTTTGGGCGTAAACTTGAGAGCATCGGCGGCGGCTTGCGCTGCATTCGTGGTCGCCTCGCTTACCTGATAGTATTTTTCGAAAATCTCTAAAACCCTGCGTAATACGGTCTTTTTTCTCCACGGGTCATTATATTCGCTTTCCAGACGGTCGCACTCTTTCATCTGCTCGCTGTGCGCCCTGTCATATTCATCTGCGCGCTTTCTTTCTTCCTCGCTCATATCCGCCCAGTTAACCGATGAATATTTTAAGCCCAGGAACACCCCCAGGCGGTTGCAATCATTAAACGAAATACGAGCTTCATCGCTTCGCTTCGTCATGCCGTCAAACTGTGGCAAAATCTCGTATATCTTACTAAAGACTTCGGCTTTTCCCAACTCGGAAAAATTGCGCTCCAAATCCCAGCCCTTCGCGCTTATCTGCCCGAACTTCTCACGCCATGCCACA
>CAVKQP010000322.1:0-10288 GCA_963658165.1 Clostridium sp. CAG:302
ATATAGAATAAAGCTAAAATATCGTGTTTTTCTTGCTACTGCCTTACAAAATCTTATTTTGTAATTGCCTTATTGTCTGATGTTTACGGCAAAGCCGTTAATGCTACTAACTACTTATTTGAGGTTCGGGGATTTTGATTTTAGGGAAAAGAAAAAATTTGCAGAATTTCTTATATATAGTACCCGATTTCGGGTAAAAATGAGACCAAGATGATGTTTTGAGACCAAAAAGCCCACAGAATCAACAGGTTAGCAGATGTCCACAAAAAATCGGCTTGGTCGCAAAAATGAGACCAAGCCGATTTGCCATCTTTCAATATTTCCATATTTCCGCATTTACCATACCCTCACGCTTTCCCTTTCATGAATTGATTAGCCTTGGTCGTACTCTCGTACAATCCTCCACGACCATACATATTAATCTGTGCCGTGATAGGCTGACTCAGTCGCTCCAGGAGCGCATTGACCGCTTGCAGAAGGGATGCATTGCTTGCAGTGTTTGTTGCCATCATATCGCCAGTCGCTTGCGCGCCTGACGAAAGATTGCCATTGTTTGCCGACAATACCTCGCCCACATTACCCTCGTCGAATGCTCTCCTTGCTGCACTGCGCCCGCTATAATTGCGGTCATAGTTTACAAGTGCTTTCAGAAGTGCGGGGTTGTTCATCATCATCGCCTTGGTCGTTTCCCTACCAATGACTATCTCGGGACCATTCTCAGCTACGAGGGATGGGTGTCCGTTGATGGTGGTGGCAGTGGGGGTGTTTAACATCTGCACACCGCTTTGAGGAGCTGCATCTTCCTTCGCCCAATACACCTCACCGTCATCACCGATAAACGGTTTCATGTCTTGCACGTTACCGCTATCATAGGTAAGCATACCTGTTACCAACTTGGTATTTGTGCCAGAAGACTTACTGCTACTGCTTTTGCTGCTAAAAGCCGAGCTTAACGCCCACTGGAGCAAGCCCGTGAGGGTAGCAGTCACCACGGCTGCGGCAATAGGACCAGCAATAGGACCCAAGAAGCTAAAGCACTTACCGATGGCTCCAGCAATGGAGAATACCATTTGTGTCTCAGTAGTGGCAGCTTCCTCTGCGATCACTTCCTTGTCGTTCGCTTGTTTGAGGGCAAAAGTCTCGTTCAGACCTGTGTCAACAAGTGTTGTGATTGCATCTTGCTTCACTCGTTCGCCAGCCGTCTGTTCCTTGTTGGCGCTGTCAGCTTCCGAGGTTATATTGCGCAAACCTTTCTTGTTGGTGTCCTCACGGTCGCTTACACCCTGCTTAGTTATCTTGGTGAGCTTCTTCTGATGTTTCTTCTCCTTTTTTAATTGCTTTTCTTTCTCCTTGTCCTCATTCTTAGAAGAACCGCCTACGCTAACACCAGTATTCACCAAGGCGTTCACACCCGAGCCAATAAGGCTACCGCCCACGCCTGCCAAGGCATTTGACACAGAGCCACCACTGACCGCTGCATCAGCCACAGCGGCACCAGCCGTTGCACCCACATTGGCAAGCGTATTGCCTGCGTTCACACCGCCCATAGCACCCCTATTCGGAGAGATACCGAAGGCTTCCTGATTATAATCAGCTATCGTGCCGCCAGGATTGCGTTTTTGCCATGCGGCTGGAGGCTCTCCCTCGGAGAGAGGATTTCCGTCCTTATCTACATACTCGCCACCAACAAGGCGCACATACATAGGATTGTCGGCTGTGCCCAGATTGCGCCAGTCGGCATCAAGGGAGACGTTCGCATTGGCGTTGGCACGAGCTGCGTCAATACCAGGCTGCGCATTATCGCGCCCACGTTTTGCCCCGGCATCATTGATGGCCTTCCACATCTGCGTGTTCACGTCATTAATCGCCATGTTGCCCCAAGATTCCAACATAGACTTCAAAGCGTTCTTGATAGCTTCTTGCGCACTCTCGGCATCATCTTTCATCGTACCGAGTGCCTGACCTACGGCTGCACCGAAACTCTCAATAGGCAGTACCAGGCTCTTCATCTCGGAGAGGCGATTCTTCATCGACGTGGCAAGTTGATTGGCATAGTTCAACTCTGCTTCCTGGCGTGCCTTGTCAGCATCCTGCAGCAACTGCATATTCTTGGAGTTCTTTTCCACGAAGGCGTAATAATCCTCGGCGGCTTGCATCCTCGCTTTCATCAGCTCCACCTCGGGGTCGGCGGTAAGGTCGGAGAGTCCAAGATTAGACAGAAGGTTGCCACGCTTGCCAAAGAGGTTGATGTCGTTCTGCATCTTGCGCAACTTCTCCTGATTGTCGAGGTTGCGCTTGTTGACAGCCCACATCTGATCGGCGATTTTCTTCTGCTGGTCATAGGTCTTCTTCTGTGCCTCGGTGTAATTATCAGAATACTGCACGAGCTTGTGATAAAACACCTGCCAGTCGGATGCACTATTGCCCAACACATTCTGTATGCGAATAGCCATGCCGTCGGGATCGTCACCAAAGAGCAACTGCATCAACAATCCCCTATCCGCTTCGGAAGACATATCCAATGCATAAAGAGAACCTATCTGACTTCGGGCGTTCTCATACATCTTGATGATGTTTTCCTTGCGCTTATCAAAAGCAGACTTATCCCGTGCTTCCGTATCGGCGAGGTTGGCAAAGCCCATCGTATTGAAGTCATCATACATATTCTGTTTGACGGCTCCCATATAGTCGTTTTCTTGCGCCACCTTGCTGCGTGCTTCCATCTGTTTCGCCTCGACACTGAGATTCGTTTGTCGATTCTTGGTTGACTTAGCGAAAATCTCCGACGTGATAGAGTTCATCGGTCGGTTCAGGCTATTGCCCAGCTGCGCCATCTTGTTACGCAAGGCCTCTATATTATTAGAGGTGATGCTATCCAAAAGATTTTGCGAAAGATTCACACCTGTAGAATCAGTTTGCTCTATCAAGTCGCCGTCCATCGTTTTCTTGAACTGCTCCCAAGTGTTCTTCTGACCTGCGATAGCAAGACGCACCTGTTCCAAGGCCTCATTCATACGCTTCTGAACTGGAGCAACGAACAAGTCTTGCTCGGTCTTATCCATGCCCAGACTAATAGCCTCCGTCAACTTAGCGTTTACCTGTCGCTCATAGAAGTTTTGAACATTATCAATGATGGCGTTTGCCTCGTCTTGCTTCTGTTTCAGTTCCTCCCTCCATGCTTTCTCCTGCTCTCGCTTTTGTCTTTTGGCTTCTGCAAGTGCAGCCTTATCGGGAGCATCGTTTTCGAGAGTGCCTGGTGTTTCTTCCTCCCAAGGTGTATAGCCCTCGGGCACGAAAGCACCAAAGTAATCGTTGATTTCCTTATCCTTGTCAGATTCTCGCTTGGTGGCGTTCTGATAATGCACAAGTGAGGAAAGTAATTCTTTGAAGTCGGAACCGGGCTTGTTCTTAACTGTCTTGCCATCCTTGTCAACAAACGTATAGTTGCCAGTCTTCATGTCGAACCTGAAACTGTCTTGCTTGGCATCCTTTTCGTTTGCCTTAATAATCTTCTGCCAAATCCAACCCGCACTTGCTCCGTTCTTAAACATCTCCATCACGTTCTTCGACGTGTAACCGCCAGAAAAGAGACCCAGGGAGTCAAGGCTCTTTCTGATTCTATTGGCAGCGTTTAAACGGTCCATCTGCAACTTAGGCATAGCGTTCTGCTTTGCTTCCTCTCGAAGACGGTAATAAGTAGCACGCTGTATTTCATCAGCCAAATCCCGATAATGTTTTTTCAGGTCGCTGACATTCTTAATCTCAATCCCCAGTTTCGAGATATACTGGCGGAAATCGCGATTGAACTTAGCTATCTGTGTATTACGTTCCGCCTGTGTCGTTTTCAGGTCTTCGAGGGTTGTTTTATACGAATGAAGTTTTCGGGTAAGTGTGTCCGTCTGCTGCTCAGCTTCCTTTAGCTTACCTTTCCAGGCATTCGCCTTGCGCTGCGCCTCTTCCTCAGCGGCGGCGGCTTCCCTTGCCGCGTTGGCATAGGACCATATAGTACCTGCCACGGTCAGCAGAACACTTGCGACCGCACCAAAAATGTTTGCTTTCATGGCGGTGTTCAATGCTGTCTGTGCGGTAAACGCCGCCCAAATCCCCTTGCTTAAATCCACGAAGAAAGTAACCAACGACCACAAGCCGCGAGCCATAGCAAAGTTGATGATGGCGGGAAGTAACGACACAAACAACTTGGCAGACAAAATGACCGATTGCAAGGCCGCGTTCAATGTACCTTTTAATAAGGGACTTTCTGTCATCGTCTGTGAAATCTCATACCATGCTTCCGCCAAGGCCTTTACACTATCCACCCCCTCGGGATTGACGAAAGCTTTTTCCCAAAGGTTATTGGCTCGTTCGAGAATACCAATGGCAGACTGGTTCTGCATCTCATACTCGTTGGTGACGGCGGTAGCTTCCTCAAAGGCTTCCTTCGACTCATAGAGGTGGTCTTTCAGCATATCCACGTTTTTAGACATGGTAACCATTGCCGTAACGAGTCGCTGACCATCGGAACCAAGGTCTTTGAAGATGTTGCCCAAGGCATTCATATTGCCTTTGTCTCTCATCTTCTCCAACACGAGAACAATAGCATCCATCGCGTTACCAGCCGCATACATCTGCTTGATAGTACCCTGCTGTATGCCCAGGTCTTTCTCTATCAAGTTGTGGTTCTTTTGCAAAGCCACGATAAACTTACTCATCGCCGTGGCACTTACCTCGGGCATGAGGAACATAGAGTCGGATGCAGAGCCAAGGGCAAGCAACTGATCGGTAGTGATACCTGCGGTACGGGAAACACCCGTCAGACGCTTGGCGAACTCTACGATGTTACTTGACGTAGCGGTGGAAGAAGCCGACAGCTTGAACATAGCGGAACCAGTGGCGAGCATGGCTTTTTCGATACCCATCTTAGGTATCAAGCCCATCGTCTCCACCATCTTAGAAAGAGCGGGGAGTGCTTCCTCACCCATTTCCTCACCAATAGCCACATTAATCTTGTCGGCGGCTCTCACGAAACCAGCCATGCCTTCTACGCCATACTTCGACATACCGAGCTTCGCACCTTCATAAGCCAGCTTGGCAAGACCCTCGGTAGAGGTTCGGGTGTCTATCTTGGCAAGCATACGCGACAAATCGTTGATGTCACCCATCGTTAGGCCAGCCACCTTACGGATGTCGGTCAAAGAACCCGAATACTCAAAGTTCTTCTTGATGGCTCCCACCACCAAATCCTTTGCCTTGTTGAAGACAGTGAAAAACCCCACATAAGCAACGAGGTTCTTCTTGGCGGTGGACCAAGCGTCGCTGTGCTTGTGTACCGTCCCAGTAAGTTTGTCTATCTGGTCTTGCAGGGTCTTTACATCCTGCTGCCTTTTCCTTAGATTAGGATCATCGGCGAAAGTCTTGCCAAGTTGGCTCTTGGCTGCACTTAACGCACGGCGCAACTCATTGAGCGAGGTCTTGGAGAGATTGTCGATGGCGTTTTTCACTCTCTCCTCATTGGTGATATTCTGCGCCACGGCGGAGTTGTAAGAAACCAGCTCCTTCTCCAGTTTCTTAAACTCCTTCTGCCCTTGCGCGGTGGTGGTGTCGAGTGCATCCATTTTCTGCTTCAAGGCATCAATGCGCTGCTGCAACTCATCCATCACCTTCTTCGCCACGGCGGCATTGGCGGTAATGACCACCTGGGTCTTTTTTGCTGTTGCCATATAATTGAAATTTTACAGATTATACAAAAATTAGAATAGTTGGATAGGGCTTACATCCGAGAACGTGTTTAGCAATGCCACCTCGCCCTCGTAACCATAGAAGTCAACAAGGTAGTTGGCTATTCGCTGTTGTAGGTGTCGAAGTTCCATCATGATGGCAGGGCGTTGTGACTTACCAGCCGACCTATCCCACTTGCTGATATACCGGGTTTGAAAGCGAGCCTTCTTGCCATTCTCAACGTCCTCATATTTGGTGCCGTTACCCACACCCATCTCGGCAAAGCGCATATAGTCGTTGAACTCAAAAGCCATCGTTACCTTGCCGTTCTCCCCGGCTTCAATAATCTTGCCAGCGAAAGACTTTGCTCCCTCGCCCGTGGAATACCACATACCCATCTCCTTGCGCTTTTGGTTCACCACGGCATAGCCGTTATATACCTCCGTAGGGTAAATGTGCTGCGTCATGGCGTTCACCTCCAGCTGGTTGATGGTCTGCTGGAAGAAGCGTGCCGCTACCCTACTGAAAGGAAAAATCGGATTCTTGATAGGTTGCCCCATGATAATAATGTTTTAAGCGTTTTCTTCGGATGTATCAGTATCTTCTGCCTTTGGCAAGATATACTTATCATTGCCACCACAGCCAAACTTATATAGCGGTTGCAAACTCTTCCAGTCAACACCAGCCACAAGCCATTGCCCAGAATATAGCTCACCGATTAAACCGCAAGAGATGGAAGAAATGTCGATGGACTGCAATTCTGACGAAAGAACAGGGTCATCATCGAAAGAACGTCCTGTGACAGGGCACTTGCCACCACGCTTCACCACGGACAACCAAGAAACGAGATCCTTGCAATAATCCATCAAGTCGGTAGCCGTGTTCTCTATCTGGTTGCCGTCATATCTACCAAGGGTCTGCGGTGTGTCCTTTACCTTGGCAAGGAACCATATCTGATGTGATATGGTCATCTTGCCAGCCGTCTGAAACTCACCTGTGCTTAGCACACTGTATAGCATACAAGGCGTATGTACGGTGTTGGCATTTCGTTGGAAGATGTTCTCCAAGTCGATATATCGAATACGGAAAAACGACTGGTCTTTCAACTTCTTGCTTTCAGGCTGGTGGGACAAAGGCTTGTATATTGTAGCCCAATGTTCCAAAACATTGCTCATCGTCATATCTCAAACTTTTATAGGTTATTACTCTTCCTCACTGTTCTTCTCCTTAGCAACGGTCTTGTCTTCTCATCGCTCATGAGGTCTTTCAACTTGATGTTGAAATGCCGTTCTGTCTTGTCGGCAACTATCTTTTGCAGGATGCGTGCCCAACTGGCACCATTGCAAGTGCTTTCGTTCTCCAGGATGCTGACGAACTGAACGCCACAATAGAGGGCGGCAAGATAGTTGGCAAGGTGGAGAGGGTCCATATATCCCAAGATACCTCGGTCTATTGCCGTGGCAAGGAATATGGCAAGGATCAGGACGGAAAAATCTTGTACCATCTTCGCCATTTTGCGACTGCGAAGTTTACCGTCCATTTTGCATCGTGGGTCATGCTTGATGGCTTCTCGATAACGCGAATAGATACGGCGGTTGCAGCGATAAGCCGTATAGCAGTCGAGCAGCAGGGCGAGGAAACACACACCGATATAATTGAGTGAAGGTTCCAGGTAGCACCATACCAACCCTATCAGGGCTGCGAAGAAACGTGTAATGTAGGGAATGATAGTTTGCATAATTCTCTTGTTTTTTGATTTGTATTTATGTTATCCTATGTTTATTGTATTTGCAAAGATAGTGTTTCCAAGTGGGAATATAGGGACAAAGACTTGTCCCCACCAAGTCGGGGCGTTTTTGTAATTTTGCCTACATAACAACACCCCAACAAGGGGAATAATATATAGTAAAAATGGTAAGCGAACAATTACAAAAGAAAATAGACCGGGCGATACGCTTGCTCCAAAGCGTGCAACGAAGATACGACAGCGAGATAGAGGTGGCTTATTCAGGCGGCAAGGACAGCGATGTTATCTTGCAGCTCGCCAAGGAGTCGGGCATCAAGTATAGGGCTATCTACAAGAACACCACCATAGACCCACCAGGAACCATTGCCCACGTGAAGGAAATGGGCGTGGAGGTACGCAGACCCAAGGAAACTTTCTTTCACTTGATAGAAAGAAAAAGTTTCCCATCTCGCTTTAGTCGTTTCTGCTGCGAGGTGTTGAAGGAATACAAGATCCTCGACAAGGTGATCATCGGTGTTCGCAAAGCAGAAAGCAAAGCACGCAACGAACGATACAGCGAACCCACATTGTGCAGATATTACGGAGCAAAACGAGAGGAAAATCATGTGGAGCAAATCCTACCTATCCTTGACTGGAGCGATGAGGATGTACTGGATTTCATTCAAGACCGAGGTCTGAAACTCGCCCCCGTTTACTATGATAGGGGGGGGCAAATCGACATCACGCAAAGGTTGGGTTGTATGTGCTGCCCACTTGCATCAGAGCGCAAACGTATTCTCCAATTCAAGAAGTACCCAAAGATGGTGAGAGCCTATCTGCGGGCAGGTGTGAAATTCAGAAAGTCGCATCCTGACAGTTATGCTGCCAATCACTATGCGGATGTATATGAATGGTTCACACGAGACGTATTTTATCCTCGTACGCAAGACTGGGTAAAGGTAAACAACGGACTATTTGGGAAGCCAGACTTCAAGGCTTTCTTGGAAGAACAATTTGGAATAGACCTCACCATATAACCCCTCGGTGGTTCGGGGGTGACATTCAATATTCAACACTTAACATTCAACATTCAAACAAATGAGCCAACTCACTCAAAACACGCTCACGCGAATAGACAAATGGCTGTCGCAAGGACTGAGCATCGAGACGATGTTTCCCAAAGCGGAACAACGTTACAGGATGCAGGTGTGCGCCGAGTTCTATAAGCGTTGGCAACAAAACAACGACATAGACCCTCGCACCACCTGCCGCAACATCGCACGGCGCGACTATGAGCTGTTCATCAAGCAAGCGGGACAGGGCAACAAAAAAGCGCAAGAAATGGTCATGGCGCTGCATATCGACATCGACGACGAGGGAAACGTGAAGCCGCGCACCGTGACGGAACTCAACAACGACGTGGCGGTATGCAATCATATCATCCGCTTCTTCATGACAGACGAAAGCCCTCGCCACAAGGCGATGTACCTATCCTCTGCCGAATGGTTGATACGCACGGGCAAGCAACAGAACAACGACCGTGCGGTTGACAAAGGTATGCAAGCCCTGGCGAACGTGTATGGCAACTTCGTGGAGGACAAGGACGCAACGGAGGAAATGCCCGACATGAGCCGCATAGCCATTACGCAAGACGTAAGCATCGTAAAGCGTGACCGTGTGAACTACACCGACGAATACAAGCGCAAGATGGCACGCAAGTACGGACTTACCGTCAAGGATATGCAAGACATCGCCGACGAGGAACAACTGAACGCCCATGCGGAAAAGGAGCCCGACTATTTCGCTTATATGGAAGAGGAGATAGACGAGAAACATTCCACTGACAGCGAAAAGGAAATGGAGGTGCCTACCGATGAATAAGCGACTATACAAAAACAAGATTCCACCCTTCCGCCCCGATCCAGAGCATTGGACAAAGAAAAGCCATTCTTGGAAAGCAAAGGTGAGCTATGAGACGGAAGACGATGCTTTCGAGTTTCTCAACTCCAACCCCAAGCTAAAAGCGATGGGGTATCATGCGTATCAGTGCAAAGTGTGCCAAAAATGGCACGTCGGACATATCAGAAAAATAGGAAAATAAAAAGATAATATATTTATGAAATACGGATTGCCCTATAAGGGAAGTAAGAACAAATTGGCGGAGCGCATTGTGCATCTCCTGCCTAAGAAGAAACATCTGATAGACTTGTTTTGCGGCGGTTGCGCCGTGAGTCATGCAGCTCTGTTGATGAAGAAATACGAGCATATTCACATCAACGATGTTAATTGGATGTGCCCTACCCTATTCCTGGATGCCTTGGCAGGCAAGTATAACAATGAGACGAGATGGATCAGCCACGAGGATTTCTGCCGACTGAAAGACACCGACCCTTATGTGGCGGTGGTATGGTCATTTGGTAACAACAAGAGAAATTACCTTTACTCCAAGGAGATTGAACCATTGAAGAAAGCTATTCACTATGCCCTGTTCTTTAGCGACTACTCCCTATGCAAGGAGCTGGGGCATGATTTGTCTTTCATCGACCCTATCCAAGACATTCAGAAGCGTTACCTTGCCGTAAAACGCTACTTCAACCGCACGGAACACTTCCGTCAACCATCGTTTGAGGGGGGGGGCAGAATACAACAACTCAACAGGAATCACTCTGCCGAACCTTGCGACTATCGTCAATGGGGGGTACTCCAACAAGCGACCAGCAAATATGCAATCCCTCGAATCCTCCAATCAGGCGGTGTTAAAAAAAAAAAATCGACAAGGCGAGACTCAGAGCTACGAACGAATCAACGGAATTACACAGATTGCAATACAGGGAACGACAATGCAGC
>CAVKQP010000323.1:0-8572 GCA_963658165.1 Clostridium sp. CAG:302
CGGTATGAACGGTACGTCTACTCACCAGCTTTCTAACATCGGTCTCTCTTACGAGGCCGAGGGTCCTTTCGCTAATGAGCCTACAGCCGATTTGTTTGCATTGAGCGGTACAGCTCGCTATTATTATGTAAACTTCGCAGAGGGTGAGACTTTGCACTGGAAGCAATTGGGCGACGCTGAGGATTTCTTGACCGGTGACGCTTATGCCGATGGTGAGGAATATCAAAAGTCTTACGAGGAAGCTGATGAGAAAACTTCTTTCGAGCCAGGTGATGGTGAGTATTTAGGCCATAAGATTATCTATTGCGCTAAGGGCGGTGATTTGGTAATTTGGACGACACGTTCTGATGATGATGCAAATCGCTCTGAGGATGTTGTCATTCCAGTGACCTGCGAAGAGGTTTCTATGCCTACACCTGTGGCAACAATCACCAATGTGTCTGAAGGCTATGCCAAGGAGTATACCATTACGGCAGATAACTCTAATACCCTTCTTACACCGACTGTGACAATTTGCTATGTTGTAAAGGATGCTTCGGGAAAAGTTATAAAGGAGGTAAAAGATGCTATGTCTGGCGAGGTTGTTACATTGACCGACAAGGGTTCTTTGGAACTTTATGCTTATGATGGTACACACCCAACTCCTTGGTATTCTCAGTCAGAGACTGTTACTGTAGAGAACAACGCTGAGTATGTGGTTGCCGAGGAGAAGAACTATGCTTGGACAAAGGATGAATGTGAGGCTTCCAAGGCAGGCTTCTCTGTAACAGAGATTGTTGATGCTGCCAACAAGTCACACTGGGATCGTATCTACTCTAGCCAGATGTACGGTTATGATGAGGCTGGCAATGCTACAGCTTGCACGGATGCCGATGCAGCTAATTATAAATGGACAAAGAAAGGCAAGGGTTACTATGACATGACAGCCATTGGTACTTCTGACGCTAAGTGGAATGTACAGGTTCCAGACGCAGATGCTGTATCTACAGCATTCGCTCCTTTGGCTCCAACTGCTGATTTCTTGGCAAACTCTAAGTATGACGCCAGTGCATGGGGTATCTTCCCAGAGGAGGGTATTGTTTACTACACCGTAGCTGTTGCCAATGCAGTATTGCAGCTTGATCCTAAGTATACTTCTGATGATGCAAGCAAGCCAAACTTCTATATTGTTCACACACGTGGTGGTTATGACCGTCCTGACAAGGGTGATTGCAACAGCACTACAGTATGTGTAGCAGGTGAGAATTTCAACCTCTACCGTTATGACACCGCTCTCTGCGATGTAAAGGTTATGACTTACAAGGGCTTCACTCCTGCTCCAACTGCAATCAAGGGCGTTGAGGCTGCCGAGACAGCTGCTCCTTCCGTGAAGAAGGTGGTTACAAAGGATGGTTTCGTTATCGTCAAGGGTGACAAGGTATACTCTGCATCTGGTGCACAGATCAAGTAATACAGATTCTTTTAGAATTTAGAATATCCCAATCGGGGCAGGGCTTTCGGGCTTCTGCCCCGATTTCTTTTGATGCTGCGCTTCTTTCGTGATGTTTTGTCTATAAAAATTTGGATAGTTCAAATAAAAGTTGTAGCTTTGCATTTGAATAACCAAAAATAGGCGTGATATGGAGCAGAATGTAAAGGAATTGCCATATGGTGTACAAGACTTCCTCACCATCGTGGAGCAAAACATATATTATGTCGATAAGACGATGTTTATACCAGAGTTGGAGAAAGAGGCCCGCAACCTCTTCTTCATCCGCCCTCGCCGTTTCGGCAAGAGCGTGTTCCTCGGTATGCTTCATGCTTACTACGATTGTCGTACCAAGGACAAGTTTGAGGAGTGGTTTGGAAATTTGTGGATAGGCAAGCGTCCTACTCCCTTGCAGGGAAAGTATCAGGTGTTGCACCTCGACTTCTCGCAAGTGGGAGGTAATATAGAGAAATTGGAGGAGAAATTTAACTCTTATCTTGGAATAGAGCTTGATGCTTTTGTGAGGGATTATCAGGAGTATTACTCGGAACAGTTGCTTCATAAGGTTTATGAAACCCAGGACGCATCTGGCAAATTGGCCCTCATTCAGAGTGAGGCTAGGGTAAAGAGATATCCTCTTTATCTGATTATCGACGAATATGACAACTTTACCAACACCGTGCTCAACGAGCTGGGTGAGAAGGTGTATTGGGCGATGACGCATGCCGAGGGATTCTATCGCGACATCTTCAAGAAGTTCAAGGGCAATTTCGAGCGTATCTTCATTACGGGTGTGAGTCCCGTGACATTGGATGACGTGACCAGCGGCTTCAACATTGGCTGGCATATCTCTACCAAGGAGGAGTTCAATCAGATGTTGGGTTTCTCCACGGAAGACGTTTATGAAATGTTCAACTATTACAAGGAAAAAGGAGACATTCCTGCGGATAGGGATATAGATGCCATCGTCAACGAGATGAAGCCTTGGTACGACAACTATTGTTTCTCTATAGATGCATTGCATTCTCAGAGTCGGGTGTTCAATTGTGACATGGTCATCTACTATCTGCGCAATTACTTGAGGCGAGGTGAGGGACCAAGAGAGATGATTGACCCTAATACAAAGACTGACTACAACAAGATGAAGAAGCTCTTGCAGCTCGACAAGCTTGATGGCGACCGCAAGGGAGTGATACGCACCATCGCCGAGAGGGGCGAGATTGTGGCTTCTCTTTACGAGACATTCCCGGCAAGTAAGATTACGGACCCTAAGGTGTTTCCAAGCTTGCTGTTCTATTACGGAATGCTTACGATCAAAGGCACTTTTGGGTCCCTTTACGTTTTGGGCATTCCTAACAACAACGTGCGAAAACAATATTATGAATATCTGTTGGAGCAGTATGAACCCGAGATTCATGCCAACCAAGACCATTTGATAAGCCTCTTTACCTATATGGCTTTTGAAGGCAAGTGGCGTGATGCTCTGCAATATATGGCGGATGCCTATGCCCAAGTGTCGTCGGTACGTGATGGGATTGAAGCCGAGCGCAACTTGCAGGGGTTCTTCATGGCTTACCTTAACTTGAACAGTTACTATTATACAGCGCCGGAGCTGGAGCTGAACCATGGTTATTGTGACTTTTTCCTTTTGCCCGACCTTACGCATTATGAGACCAAGCATAGCTACATCTTGGAGTTGAAGTTGGTGCCTAAGAGAGAAAAGGGGGAGACGAAAGAGAAGTACAATGCCCGTGTCGAGGAACAATGGCGCGAGGCTGAGGTTCAGATAAATGGTTATGCCGCGGCTCCCAGGGTGGAGGCTTTGCGACAAGGTACGCAGCTGCATAAGATCATCATGCAGTTTGACGGATATAAACTGTTGAAGATGGATGAGGTGAAATAAGGGTGCAGGAATGCACCCTTTTTCATTTCTTATGGGGTGCTATCTCAAATAATATAGTAATTAATCATTTTTTATGGACGGTGGGTCAATATTTATGCGTAATTTTGCCCCGACATATAAACAAAAACAATTTCATAAACCTATCATAAATGAATAAACGACTACTTACATCTTCAGCTTTGGCTATGTTGGTTTGCCTGGGTGCCAACGCCCAGCGATTCACCGACAAGCTGGATCGTGGCTTGGTGGCAGTGAAAACCACGAGCGGGGTTTACTGCTCATGGCGCATCCAAGCGGATGAGTATTATGACGTGAAGTACAATCTCTATCGGGATGGCACGAAAGTAAACTCTGAGCCTCTCAATGTTTCTAATTTTACGGATGCTTCCGGCTCTGCGAGCAGCACTTATACCGTGAAGGCTGTGGTCAACGGGGTGGAGCAGGATGCCTCCAAGGTGGCTTCTGTTTTCGAGCAGAACTATAAGGAAGTGAAAATTCAGTATCCCGCTGAGTTGAAGTCTACTTACGTCCCCAACGACGCTTGTTGTGCAGACGTGGATGGCGACGGAGAGTTGGAAATTCTCATGAAGTTTGACAATTCTCAGGAAAGTGCACAGCTTTATCCCAAGAACGGTCCTACCATTAACGGTGTGGAGACCAAGGAATATTCCATGCTCGCCTGCTTGAAGCAAGACGGCACCGTGCTTTGGTGGGTGAACTGTGGCCCCAACATGGGCGACTTCCAGAACAATGAGCAGAACATCGTGGGCTACGACTGGGATATGGACGGCAAGGCCGAGGTCGTGATGCGACTGGAGGAAGGTTCGACTGTCCACTTGGCCGACGGATCTACTTATACGATTGGTGCGGACGGCAAGAACGGAACTTCCTGGACCAACTATCGCACGCCAAAAGGCTCTGGCTCCGTGGAATGGTTCACCCATTATGGCAAGGAGTTCCTTTGGTATTGCGAGGGAGCCACCGGCAAGCCCTATCAGTGCATCGACTTCCCGTTGAAGCGATTGGAGGATGGCGAGACCGACCTGAACAAGGCTTGGGGCGACGGATATGGTCATCGCTCCAGCAAGTACTTCTTCGGCGCGCCGTATCTCGACGGAAAACATCCTAGCATTTTCTTGGGTCGTGGCATCTATACCCGCCACAAGTTTATCGCATACGATGTCGACCCAAAAACTCATGCCTTGAGCGTCCGCTGGAAATGGACCAACAACCAGGCCGGCTCTCCATGGTATGGGCAGGGCTACCACAACTATTCCATAGCCGATGTAGACTGGGATGGTCGCGACGAGATAGTGTGGGGTTCCATGGTCATCGACGACAATGGAAAGGGTCTCTCTACCACGGGACTTGGCCATGGCGACGCCCAGCATGTGGGCAACTTCAATCCCTATCACCATGGACAGGAAGTATTCGCTTGCAACGAGGACAACCCGGCCAACAACTATCGCGACGCTACGACGAGCAAGATATTCTATCGCTTGACCGATACCAATGATGCCGGTCGTGCCTTGGCAGGTAACTTCTATAATGACATTCCCGGTGCTGTGGGCAATGGAGCACACGACACGCCTATATCCTTGGTCACCAATGACCATACAAGTGTCAACACCAATGGTCTTGGCATGAACTTCCGCATTTATTGGGATGGCGACTTGCAGGAGGAGTGTTTTGACAACATTACAGTATCCAAGCCTGGCAAGGGTACCTTGGCCACTTTCTCGGGTGTTTATTCCAACAATAGTACGAAGGCCACCCCATGCTATCAGGGTGATGTGTTCGGAGACTGGAGAGAGGAGGTCATCGAGCGAACGGCCGACAATAATCTCCGTATTTATACCACGACCACTCCCACGGAATGGCGCAACTATTCCCTTTGGTACGACCACCAGTATCGCAATGCGATGGTATGGCAACCATGTGGTTACAACCAACCGCCTCATGCTTCTTACTTCTTGGGTGAGCTGGAGGAAATCACCATTGCGCCACCGCCACTTACCATGACGGGGCGCACGGAGGTTTCTTCCTCAATTGGTGCAGACCTCAACGGTAAGCATGCCTTGCTTGATGCCACAGGCGATGTGACGGTGACTGTGGCCAACGGGGCTTCTCCCGCCATCTTTACAGACAATGCCCCTTCGTGGGTACAGGGCACTGCCGCCAGCGAATGCACTACCAAGGACACCGAGATAAAGTATAGCTATTATACCCACACCTTGACGGGGGGTGCCTTTACCGGTAGCACTCGCTTGGTAAAACAGGGCGATGGCGTCTTGGTTCTGCCTAATGTAACAGAGACCTATACGGGCAAGACCGATGTATGGGCAGGCACCTTGCAGTTTGACGGTACGATGGAGAGCAGCCCGGTGTGGCTGAATCGCTTTGCTGAGTTAAGTTCCAACGGTGGTAATTTCAAGGGAGGAATCAAGGCGGATTATGGATCGGTGATTCGTCCTGGAGGAAAAGACAACGTGGGTACGTTGACTACCTCTTCTTTGGAACTCGGTTTTGGATCTCGCGTCGTGTTCGATGCGAAGGATGGTAATGTCGATAAACTCGTAGCTTCCAAGATGAGCATCGAGAAGAAGACTTGGAGCAATGGCCCCGAGTATGATGCGCCAGTGTTCGAGTTCGCTTCGTCATTAGAATCTGGCGCTTACACCTTGGCAGAGGTAGGAGAGTTGACAGGTGATATTGCCAATATAAAGGTAGAGGGACTTGCTGGCCATAAATTCACCTTGGCCTATGCCGATGGAAAGATTACATTGACTGTAAAAGCTACTCGTGCAAGCGAGGAAAGTATCTGGACTGGTGCCAATGGGTCTGTTTGGGACTTGATGGAATCGGAGAACTTTGCTTCTTCCGACAAGCAATTCGTCACAGGTGATAATGTCATTTTCAATGACAACGCTACCAATACAAATATAAACGTGGCGGAGAATGTTACGCCGGGCAGTGTCGTCTTCAAAAATAACAACAAGACTTATACTCTTTCTGGTGATGGTTCCATCGAGGGAGACATCTCTCTCTCTGTAGAGGGCGCAGGTACTGTCAATATCAAGAATACCAATAAGTATTCTGCAGGTACAACCATTGACGGAGGAACTTTGGTTCCGTCATTGCTAGCCAACAAGGATGGTGTAACCTATGGTTCTCTTGGCGATGCAAGCAATGGCATTACTATCAAAAACAATGGTACGCTAAAGACTGCGACTGGCATGACGGCTTCCCATCCCATCCTCTTGGGTGAGGGAGGAGGTGTCTTGAACACCACGGGCACCTTGATATTGAATGGTGGCATTCAGAAAGCTAATGCTGGCTCTAATCGTGATCTCTATAAGGCAGGAACTGGCACTCTGCAGCTGAACTGTACGGCGGATTACGACAAACTTTACATCAACCAGGGAACGGTATACGACTTCCAGGATGCGCACTTCTCGGGCAAGACTGTGGTCTTGAATGGCAGCAAGGTCGTTCTCCAGGCAAGCAACAGCATCTATAGCGACAATAAGGACAATGTGAATATCGAAGTACCCAAGGGTAAAACAGGTATCTGGTATCCTGACGGTCGCTGTGACTATACTGGTAAGATGACCGGTGAAGGAACAATCGACATCTACGCCACTTGGGTTCGTTGTCCGTTCAAGGGAGATTGGAGTAAGTTTGCTGGAACAATCAATGCTAAGCGAGGCAACAAGAATGGCTATGAGCCAGTGTTTGACTTCAATAACAGTTATGGTATTCCTTTGGCCACTCTGAATGTAGATGCTCGTTTCACCAAGGATACTCCTCTGTATTTCAGTGGTAAGAATTTTGCTATTGGAGCATTGACGGGTACTGGCTACGTAAGCAATGGAGGTTACTATGGCCAGGCTACCAACACTTTGACAATTGGAGGTAAGAATGTTAACTTTGAGTTCAAGGGCTCTATCAATGGTAGCAATGTCATCAAAAATGGTACGGGTGTTTGGACTATCTCTAGCGAGGATGTGCTTGCCAACGCCAAGTCGCTGAAGATCATCGACGGTGCGGTGAAGCTGAACAAGGCGGCAGCCACGACATCCATGACCTCTCCTACCATCCTTTATGTGCAAGATGCGGGAGAGCTTCGCGGTGTGGGTTGCGTATATGGAGCCAACTTGCTTTCGGGCGGCATTTTGCGCCCAGGCACTAACCAGCCTACAGCGCAGACTACCAACGCTGGTGTCATCAGCATCTTGCGCAACTTGAATGCCGAAGAAGGTTCTACCATCTGCGTCAATAAGAATAGGCCGGATTCGATTTACACCAATTCTCTTACTGGGGCCACGAGCTCCGCATGGGCTTATTTGAAGGTGAGCGGCAATGCGGTTTTGAACGGCACAGTCTGTGTGACCTACAACAGCAAACTTTGGACTCCTGCCGTAGGCGAGTATGTTAGGATTGTGGATTGTGAAGGCAGGATTACGGGTAGTCCAATCTTTGATCTGCAGGAACTCCCGACAGGCTTGGCTTGGGATACTTCGAGATTCCTGGCCGAGGGTGTCGTCTACGTGACGAGCTCCACGGGTATTGCTGAACTAGGCATGGGAGCTGGTTCCTTCAAGGTAGATGTTTACACTTTGGCTGGATTTAAGTTGGCCAGTTTGGTTACGAGCCAGACGACTTTGGCTAGCGACTTGAAGAGTCGCGGACTGGCACCGGGAGTCTACATCGTTCGTACGGCCAAGGGAGGAATGAAAATTACGCTCAGGTAATGACTGATTCTGAAAAAATGAAAGAAAAAAGGGAAGTTAAAGCTCTCGTCAGAAGAGCAATAACTTCCCTTTTTCTTCCCCCCTACCTCGTGATGTTTCTGAAGTCGGATGGCTTCATGCCCGTCTGGGTCTTGAACTTGGAAGAGAAATAGTCGGGCGACTCGAAGTTGAGTCTATAGGCGATTTCCTTGATGCTGCAGTCGGTGGTGGAGAGCAGCTCCTTGGCCCTCTGCAGCTTGAGCGTCTGCTGGTAGAGGGCGGGGGCGAAGCCCGTGTGTTCCTTGAAGAGCTTGCGGAAAGAGGAGTAGCTGATGCCCAGTTCCTTGGCTATCTGCTGGATGGTGAGCGTGTCTTCGAGCGATTCGCGGATGCGCTGCCGGGCCTTGTTGATAATGTCCACGTGCTTGGAGTCCTTGCCCAGGATGATGTTGCGTTGCAGGGAGTACA
>CAVKQP010000324.1:0-365 GCA_963658165.1 Clostridium sp. CAG:302
GTTACTGCAATTGTCGTGACAAGTGGTATTGCCTATTGCAATAAATGGATTGGCAATGTGTAGTTAAAAATATGACAAAATGAAAATAAAAAGGATATTTGCTTTACTTGCATCTATAAAGTTTAAATACTTGTTGCAGTGTTCTTTAGTGATAGTGGATAAAGATAGCACATTGAAAATAGGGCGAAACGTAAAAATTCGCTCTTCAAAAATAGTTGTCAAATATGGACATAGCCTGAGCATTTCCGACAATTGCTCTATCAAAAGATGTAAGTTTGGCGTCATAGCCCCCGGTGATAAAAAATGCGTTGCAAACATTGGTCAGAATAACATCTTTGAGAATATAGACTTGCTGGTAGGAAATG